>DATDEG010000120.1:0-8562 GCA_036523465.1 bacterium | reverse complement strand
GCAGCGCGAGGAGCGGATCCAGCCCGAGGGAGACGGCCTGCCGGACCATCGAGTCGATATGCCCCTCCTCGAGCAGGTGGAGCGGGTTGCGGTCGTCCGTGCAGAAGACGAACCGCCGCGCATTCTGCGGCGTGACCAGGGGGAGCAACGCGGCCAGGTTCCGGGCCCCGGTGGCCTCGCGGATCATGATGACCATCCCACGCTCGAGCTTCTCGCGGGCCTCCTCCGGCCCCGTGCACTCGTGGTCGGATCCGATGCCCGCTGCGGTGTAGGCGTTGAGCTGCCATCCGCGGAGCCCCGGGGCGTGTCCGTCGATCGGCCGCCGGCCGGCGGCGCGGACCTTCGCCAGCACGTCGTCGTCGCCGGCCACGACGGCGGGGAAGTTCATGACCTCGGCGAGACCCAACACCCATTTGTCCTGCATCAGCGTTTCAAGGTCGTAGGCCGACAACTCCGCGCCCGCGCTCTCGAACGGCCCCGCGGGGACGCACGACGAGGCCATGACGAACACGGACAGGGGGTTGTACTTCGCCGCCTGGAGCATGTACCGGATGCCGCTCATGCCCAGCACGTTCGCGATCTCGTGCGGATCGGAGATGACGGTCGTTGTGCCGTGGGGGACGACGGCGCGGGCGAACTCCGGGACGCCCACCATCGCGCTCTCGATATGGACGTGTCCGTCGATCAGGCCCGGCGCGAGGTAGCTTCTTTCGAGGTCGACGACTTCCTCGGCCTCGTACGCCGGCCCGCCCGCGATGCCGATGCCGGCGATCCGCTCGCCGGCGATGGCAACGTCCCCCTCGAGGATCCGCGGGGTGAAGACATCGACGATGCGGGCATTGCGCAGGACGACGTCGGCGGGCTCACTGCCCCGGGCGACGCCGAGGAGGCGAGGGAGATCCATCGCGGTGGAGTTCCCGCAGCCGGCGGGGGAACCCTCTGCCCGGTGTGGGCGGCCGTCTGACGGTCAGACGACGGTGGAGATCAGCGCGCCGCCGAGCATCCCGTAGGCGACGACGAGCAGGCTGCCGGCGACGAGCTCGAGATGCTCCGGAACACGCAGCAGGCGCAGCGTAATCGCCGTCAACGGAATGACCGTGACGTAACTGGTCACGACGAACGCGAACATTGCCTCGCCCCTTCGGCTACCCAGCCGCCCGCCGGAAAGATACCCCGAAACGGCGGGAGGTACTCCTGGAGCACCTTTGATTCTCACCGCCGGTCCTGCGGTCCTCCACGCGACGGGCGTACGACAGGGGACGCGGGCCCCGCCCCGCGTCCCCATGCCCGTGCGCCGGCCGTGCCGCGCGGTGTTCCCCGCTCAGGCGGTTTCGGCCGCCGCCCGCCCGTTACGTTCGTTGAAGGCCTTGCCCGGCTTCCATGGTGTCCCGAGGACAGGCAACAGGAACCGGTCGAGGCCGTAATACCCGGCGACCTTCCAGGACAGGATGAGCAGGACCGCCACCGCAAAGAGCAGCGGATTGGTGCTGGCGGTTCCGGCCATCATGAAGTTCCAGTTCATCAGGGCCCCGAAGAACGCGGCGATGCCCACGAACGCGCCGATGATGAGCGCGGCCCCAATCGCGAACTCACCATAGGCGACGAGCTTGGCAAACCAGGTGAACGACTGGGTGTCGAGCAGGTACTGGATGAAGCTCCGGTACCAATCGAAGGCAATCGGGGCCCGTGCGGGCGGTGCAGGCACCTGGATCGCCCGCTCCCAGAACCCCTTGAGAGCCATGCCGTTGCCCGTCCAGGCCTCCACGCCGATCTTGTGGAGGCTCGCCTCGATCCATTGCCAGCCGATCCAGATACGGACGACCGCCCAGAGCCACGCCAGGCGGGTTGAGCTGAACAAGATCTTGGCGATGGGCGGATCCTCGTAGACCTCAACCGCCCTCGCTGCTACCTGTGCCATATTCTCTCCTCCCCTTCTTCGAGCCCCAGCCTTCGAGCCGGGCGCTGGTTGTGCGCTTTGTGCGCTTTCTACTCTAAGCCTATGGCGCAGTTTGGGGAGGATGTATAGAGTGCGAAGCGCATTTTGGCGGTCCGGAGACCCGAGCCGGAAATCAGGCCGCGACCCTATCGCGGGAATCGGGACACGTGCATAGAACAGAAGATAAAATGCCTAGCAGCCAAAAGGGTCTGCAATTCGACCGAATCCCGGGAGGGTACCCTTGAATCGCGGTACGCCTGCGTTGGCCTATGCTGCATTCGTCCTCGCCATCATCGCCCTGATTCTCGGGCTGGTCGCCTACGGCCGTCAGGCACCGGCTCCTTCCGCCACACCGGCCCGCACCCCGGCCACGCTCAAGCTCCCCATGGTCGTGGCCACGTTCAGCGGCCAGGGTGTTGCCGCGCACCGCTGGTACCCGACCATGTTCGTGGTTCGCCGGGGAGATACGGTGGAGATGGATATCGGCAACCCAGACAAGTTCAACCACCAATTCGAACTCACCGGATACAACAAGTCGACCCCCAAGCTCCGGCCCGGAGATAGTGCATCCATTCGTTTCGTCGCCGACCAGACCGGAGTGTTCCAGTATCGCTGCGCCCTGCCCCACAATCCGGCCACCGGCGACTGCACTCCGGACCATGACCTCATGCTCGGCTATGTCATCGTGACCGATTGAGGAGGAGACGGGGATGAATGGACGGGGGAAGATCATCCTCTGGTCGGCGTTGATCGTGGCCCTCGCCGCGATCGTGGTCAGCGCCCAGACGATACTGTCTCCCGGCCGCACACCGCCGCCGCCGGCCCGAGCGCCGATCGACATCTGGATGATCATCACCGGCCAAGGCGGGATCGGCGGGCCCGCCACGCATCACCTGTACGACCCGCAGATGATGGTCGTCCGGCGGGGTGACACCGTCCGGATGCGTGTGATGAACCAGTCGCTGTGGAGCCATGGGATCGAGATCGTGGGGATGGGGGTACGGACCAAGCCGCTCGCCGGGGGAGAGGCCGATGAGGTAACGTTCACCCCCACCCAGTCCGGCACATTCGAGTACCGCTGCTTCATTCCGTACGATCCACAGGCCGGGGCCTGCTCACCTGATCATGACAAGATGATCGGGCATCTCGTCGTGCTCGACACGCCGACCCGGTAAGGAACCGCTCCCGAGGAGGAAGATCCCCCGCAGCACACACCTGCTCGGGCGCCGATACGCCGGAGGCGCGCCAGAGGGAGATCACCCACAAGCAGAAGGACGAATCGGGCGGTGGCCCGATGAAGCACAATCCGGGCGAGGAGTACGCTCAGGACGGAGATGACTGTCCTCCTCGAACGGGTTGACCTGGACATACTGCTGGCCGCGCTCCGCCGCCGCGGGTACACCCCTATCGGGCCGACCGTCCGCGACAACGCCATCACCTGCGCGGAGATTGTCTCCGCGGATACCCTTCCGGCCGGATGGGTGGACGAGCAGGAGGCGGGACGCTACCGCCTGCGTCAATCCGGAGACCCTGTCCTCTTCGGCCACACCGTCGGCCCGGTCGCGTGGAAGCGATTCCTGTTTCCGCCGGCGGTGCGCCTCTGGCAGGTGGAGTCCGGCGGCGGCGGTCCGCGCGCGGCCGGAACGCCGAACCCTTCCGTGATCCGTCCAGATGGCGACCTTCCCCCGAGATACGCTCTCATCGGGGTTCGCGCCTGCGACCTGGCGGCCATCGCTATCCAGGACACGGTGTTCCTCGCTCAGGCCCACGTCGACCGGGCGTACGAATCGCGTCGCCGAGGCGCGTTCATCGTCGCCGTGCACTGTACGAGACCCGGCGCAACCTGCTTCTGCGCGTCGACCGGCACCGGACCGCGCGCCGCGGCCGGGTTCGATCTCGCTTTGACCGAGGTCTGCCGTGACGGCCGCCATTACTTCCTGGTCGAGAGCGGATCCTCGCGGGGTGAAGAGCTCCTGCCCGACGTGCCGCTCCGCGAGGCCACGCCCGACGAATGTGAGCTCGGAGAGGCCGCCGTCGCCGAAGCCGCTGAAAGGATGGGCCGCAGCGTCGACCTGGCCGGGCTGAAGGATCTCCTCTACCGGAGCTACGAGCATCCGCGTTGGGACGAGACCGCCGCCCGGTGCCTGGCCTGTGCGAACTGCACAATGGTGTGCCCCACATGCTTCTGCACGGCCGCGGAGGAGCGCACCGATCTCGAAGGCCGCGCCGAGCACGTGCGGCGGTGGGACTCCTGCTTTACCGGCTCGTTCTCGTACATCCACGGCGGCAGCATCCGGTCATCGGTGAAGTCACGGTACCGGCAGTGGCTGGTGCACAAGTTCGCCGCATGGATCGACCAGTTCGGGACGACAGGCTGTGTGGGCTGCGGGCGCTGCATCACCTGGTGCCCGGCCGCCATCGACATCACCGAGGAAGTTCGCGCGATCCAGCTGTCGGAGGTGGCCATCCATGGAGACGCTTGAGAGTCTGCTGGCCGAGCACGAGTTCTTCCGCGGCCTGACGCGAGAGGACATCGTCCTGTTCACGGAGTGCGCGTCCAACGTCCGCTTCGAGACCGGCGCGTACATCTTCCGCGAGGGCCAGCCGGCCGACCAGTTCTTCGCCGTGCGGCATGGGCGGGTGGCGCTCGAGGTGTATGTTCCGGGCCGCGGAGGAGTGGCGATCCAGACGGTGGGCCCCGGCGAAGTGCTCGGCTGGTCATGGATGCTCCCGCCGTACCGCTGGCACTTCGACGCGCGTGTTCTGGAGCAGACCCGGGTGCTGGCGTTCGACGCGACCTGCATCCGCGACAAGTGCGAGACCGACCACCGGCTGGGGTACGAGCTGATGAAGCGCCTGGCCCATGTCTTCACCCAGCGACTGGAAGCCTCCCGGCTCCAGCTGCTCGACATCTATGGCCGCGCTGGCTGAACGTCAGGCGGTCCCGCTGCTCGACCCGCGCATCCCGCGGCTCCTCCAAATCCGGCGGGTGCGCCGGGAGACTCGCGACACGTGGACGCTGGATCTGATCGGCTCAGATGCCGGCGAGCCGTTCGCTCCCGGGCAGTTCGCCATGCTCTATGCGCCCGGCGTGGGTGAGGTGCCGATCTCGATCAGCGGCGACCCCGCATCGCCCGAGGTCATCACTCACACCGTCCGCGCCGTGGGCCCGACGACGCGGGCGCTGTGCGGCCTGCGGGCCGGGGACGTGCTCGGGTGGCGCGGTCCTTACGGCCATCCCTGGCCGCTGGAGGCGGTCCCCTCGGGTGCCGATGTCGTCATCGTGGCCGGCGGCATCGGACTGGCGCCGCTCCGTCCCGCCGTGCTGCGCGTGCTGGCGGACCGGGCGAGATTCAGGCGGATCGCCCTCCTCTACGGCGCCCGGACCCCTGGGGAACTACTCTTCCGGCGTGACCTCGAGCGGTGGCGGAGCCGGCTCGACACGGAGGTCGAGATCACGGTTGATGCCGGCGACGCCGGGTGGCGCGGCAACGTCGGTGTCGTCACCACCCTGATCCCGCCGGCCAAGTTCGATCCCGCGAGGGCGGTGGCTCTGGTCTGCGGACCTGAGGTGATGATGCGCTTTACGGTGGGCGATCTGCGGAAGCGCGGCCTGCCGCCGGAGCGCATCTTCCTCTCGCTGGAGCGGAACATGCACTGCGGAGTAGGGCTGTGCGGACGGTGCCAGTTCGGACCGCGGTTCATCTGCCGGGAGGGACCGGTCTTCTCGTACGCCGAGGTGGAGCGGCACTTCACGATCAGGGAGGTCTAAGTGCAACGGCGCGGACGGAAACCCAGGGTGGCGGTCTGGAAGTTCGCCTCGTGTGACGGGTGCCAGCTTTCGGTGCTCGACTGCGAGGACGAGCTGCTCGCGCTGGTCGGGGCGGTGGACATCGCCTACTTCCCGGAAGCCTCACGCAAGTTCGGCCGCGGTCCGTATGACCTCTCGCTGGTCGAAGGATCGATCACCACACCCCACGACGCCGAGCACATCCACCGGATCAGGCGGCTCTCCGGCGTCCTGGTCACGATCGGGGCCTGCGCGACCAGCGGAGGCATCCAGGCGCTCCGGAACCTGCGCGACGTCGGCGAGTTCGCGGCCCTCGTCTATGCGAAGCCGCAGTACATCCAGACGTTGTCGCGCTCGACCGCGATCAGCGAGCATGTGAAAGTGGACTTCGAGCTCCGTGGCTGTCCGATCAACAAACACCAGTTGCTCGAGGTCATCACCGCGCTGGTGGGAGGCCGCGCGCCGCTCGTACCGACCCACAGCGTGTGCCTGGAGTGCAAAGAGCGAGGACACGTCTGCGTGCTGGTTGCGCACGGGACGCCCTGCCTGGGTCCGATCACCCAGGCCGGATGCGGCGCCCTCTGTCCGGCGTATCTGCGCGGCTGCTTCGCCTGCTTCGGTCCGAAAGAAGCGGCGAATCCCCTCGCCCTGACGCGTCGCTGGAGGGAGCTCGGAGTCTCCGACGGCGAGATCGTCCGCGCGCTGCGGACCTTCACCACGAACGCCGAGGTGTTCGCCCAAACCGCGGCCGCGCTGGAGCGCCGGCAGGAGACCCGATGAGGACTCGCCGCACCATCTCTGTGCAAACGCTGGCCCGGGTCGAAGGGGAAGGCGCCCTGCAGGTGCGCGTCATCGACGGACGGGTCACCGAGGCGAAGCTCCGGATCTATGAGCCCCCGCGGTTCTTCGAGGCGTTTCTGAGAGGGCGCGCGTTCACTGAGGCGCCGGATATCACGGCGCGGATCTGCGGCATCTGCCCCGTGGCCTACCAGATGAGCGCCTGCCAGGCGATGGAGAGCATCGCCGGCGTCATCGTGGAGCCGCGCATCCGGGCCCTCCGGCATCTCCTGTATCTCGGCGAGTGGATCGAGAGCCACGCGTTGCACATCTACATGCTCCACGCCCCGGACTTCCTGCGCTACGCGTCGGTCGTCGAGATGGCGCGCGATCATCCGGACGTCGTCCGCCGTGCGCTGCAACTGAAGAAGGTCGGCAACGACCTCATGACGGTGATCGGCGGCCGCGAGATCCACCCCGTGAACGTCCGTGTGGGCGGCTTCTACCGCGCGCCGGGGACCTCTGACCTCGCGCCGCTCGTCGAGCGTCTCACCTGGGCCCGCGACGCCGCAGCCGAGACGGTCCGTCTCGTCGCGGGATTCGACTTTCCCGATGTCGAGCGAGATTACGAGTTCGTCGCCCTCCGGCATCCGGACGAGTACGCCATCCTCGACGGCCGGCTCGTCAGCAACCGGGGGCTGGATATCTCGGTGCGGGAGTACGAGCAGGAGTTCCTTGAGGAACACCGGCCGTACTCCAACGCCCTGCATTCACGGCGGCGCGGAGGCGGGCCGTACCTCGTCGGGCCGCTGGCCAGATACAATCTGAACTTTGACCGCCTGCGCCCTGTCGCGCAGGAGGCGGCATCCGCGGCGGGCCTCGGCCCAGTGTGCCGCAACCCCTTCCGGAGCATCATCATCCGGGCCGTCGAATTGCTCCACGCCTGCGATGAAGCGCTGCGCCTGATTGCCGCCTACAGCCCTCCGGATCCTCCCGCTGCGGGAGTTGCTCCGGGGCCCGGAACCGGATACGGCTGTACCGAGGCGCCGCGAGGCATCCTCTACCACCGCTATCACCTCGATACCGCGGGGATGATCCTCGCCGCGAAGATCGTGCCGCCGACCGCGCAGAATCAGGGAATCATCGAAGACGACCTCCGTGATGTCGTCGAGGCGTCCCTCGACCTCCCCGATGACCGGCTGACGTGGCGGTGCGAGCAGGCGGTCCGCAACTACGATCCGTGCATCTCCTGCGCCACGCACTTCCTGACCGTGGACATCGACCGCGGCACGCGGGACGCCGATCACGGCCCATCGTTCGATCCCGTGGGCTCCCGCCCCGGCGCGCCCGACGGATCCGAAGGATCTGCCCCCGGAGGGGAGTAGGGTGGCGGACCGCCCGCTCATGATCGGGGTCGGCAGCCCGCTCCGCCACGACGATGGCGTGGGGCGTGCCGTGGCTCAGATGATCCGTGAGGCATCGCCCCGCGCGCGCGTGATCGAGATGGAAGGCGAAGGGGCGGCGCTCCTCGAGGCGTGGACGGGCGCGGGTCTCGTCGTCATCGTCGACGCGGTCCGGAGCGGGGCGGCGCCGGGGACGGTGTTCCGATTCGAGCCGTCGAGCGATCCGCTGCCCGCTACGCTGTCTTCGACCTCGACGCACGCGTTCGGGCTTCCGGCCGCCGTGGAGCTTGCCCGGACCTTGGGGCAGCTGCCCCGGCGGCTCGTCGTCTTCGGAATCGAGGGTCTGGACTTCACCGCAGGAGAGGGTCTGTCGACCGCGGTCCGGACCGCCGTGGGAACGGTCGCGGCACGCGTGCGGGCCGAGTTGGAGCAGGGGACATGACGCACGAACTCTCGCTGCTCTCCAGCGTGCTGGTCCGGGTGAACGAGATTGCTCGCTCGGAGGGCGCCGCCTGTGTGACTCAGGTGAAGGTGCGGCTCGGAGCGCTCGTGCCGTGTTCGGCAGAGCATCTCCGCGAGCACTTCATCGAGGCTGCCCGGGGGAGCGTGGCCGAGGGCGCCGATCTCATCGTCGAGGTGCAGGCGGATCTGATGGC
>DATDEG010000119.1:0-3408 GCA_036523465.1 bacterium | reverse complement strand
GTGCAAACCCGCGGCGCACGATCTTCGTCAGCGCATCTACCGGGGCCATGGATCCTTGATTAGGCTTGCTGGCGTTAAAATATCATATTATCATGATGAAGACAAGATTATGCTCTCCCAGACCGCCGAGTACGCGCTGCGCGCCGTGCTGTACGTCGCCGAGCATGGCACCGATCGTCTCGTCCAGGTGACCGAGATGGCCGCGGCGCTCCGCATCCCGAGAAACTACCTGTCCAAGACCGTGCATGCGCTGGTGCGCGCGGGCGTGCTGCTCTCGACGCGCGGCAAGTCGGGCGGATTCCGACTGGCGGTCCCGGCGGATCGGCTGTATGTGGTGCAGGTAGTGGCGCCGTTCGGCAGCCTGGGGGAAGAGCGCCACTGCCTGCTGGGACGCGCGCAGTGTAGAGACCGAACCGCCTGCGCGGCGCACACCAAATGGAAGTTGGTCGCCGATCGCGTCGCGGAGTTCTTTCGCGAGACGACGATAGCGGAGCTGTTGCAGGGAGCGGCTGTGCCGGCCTGAGTGCCGGCAACGAACTGCCATCTCGTGGAAAGGAGCCGATCATGGCAGAGGTACCGGAGACCCGTCGCGACGACGGTGACATCCCGCTGTTCCAACGCCTGCTCGACCGACCGTTCCTGCTGCTCGCAGCGGGCGTCGTGATCATGGTCGTGTTCTACACGGCGTGGGGCCTCTATGAGATTCTGTCCCTCAAGCCCGCCCCCCTTCCCTGAGCCAAGGACACCCACTCATGCACACCGGCATAGACTCTCCGCCGCGCGTCTGGTGGCTCCCGCTGCACGGGGCCGAGCGTATCTGGGTGACGGTCGCGTTCGCCTGGTGCCTCGTGCTGTTCGCCATGATGCCGCTCTGGCAACTGAAGGGCCAGCAGAACCCTTCCGGCATCCGACATAAGGTCGAGCCCACACGCTACTACCAGCGGGTGCAGGAGTTCATCAAACAGTACCAGGTCGGCGAGGAAGCGGGCTTCCCGATCGTCGCCCCGCCGCCGGGCAGCGACGTGTACCTCCTCGCGCAGATGTGGAAGTGGACGCCGATTCTGAAGCTCCAGAAAGGGGTCGAGTACACGCTGCATCTCTCGGCGCTCGACGTGAACCACGGATTCAACCTCAATCCTGTGAACATCAATTTCCAGGTCGTCCCGGGCTACGACTACGGCCTCAAGATCGTCCCCAACGCCGCCGGGGATTTCCGTATCGTCTGTGACGAGTTCTGCGGCATCGGCCACCACACGATGGTCGGCAAGGTCATCATCGTCGACTCCGCCGCGGCGCCGGTCGCGGCGCCAGGAGGCGCCCCATGACCGCCGCCACCGCCCCCGCGGACTTCCGGACCTGCCCGCGGACCAACCTGAAGATCCACGCGGCCGCCGATGCGCTCATCAAAGCCAACGCCGTGGCCGCCACCGTCGCCCTGCTGATCGGCGGCATCGCCGCGATCCTCGTGCTGCTGACCCGCTGGCAGGCGGTGCACCTGCTCCCCGCGGACTGGTTCTACCGCATCCTGACGATCCACGGGATGAGCATGCTGATCTTCTTCATCATCTTTTTCGAGATGGCGATTCTGTACTTCGCCAGCGCGGTCGTGCTCAACAGCCGCGTCGCCACTCCACGGCTCGGCTGGGTCGCGTTCGCCCTGATGGTGCTGGGCGCGCTGATGACCGAGGCGACCATGTGGACGGGCCACGCCGACGTGTTGTTCACCTCCTACGTCCCGCTGCAGGCCACCTCCTGGTTCTATCTCGGGGTCATCCTGTTCGCCGTGGGGGCCCTGGTGGTCGTGTTCATCTTTTTCGGCACGCTCGTCGTGGCCAAACGCGAGCGCACCTATCAGGGCTCGGTGCCGCTCGTCACGTTCGGCGCACTCACGGCGGCCATCATCGCCTTCATCACGCTCGCCCATGGCGCGGCGATCTACATCCCTACCTACCTCTGGTCGCTCGGGCTCATGAAGGTCGATCCCGAGGTTTACCGCATGGTGTGGTGGGGGTTGGGACATGCCTCGCAACAGATCAACGTGGCCGCGATGGTGTCGGTCTGGTATCTGCTCGGCGCCCTGACCATCGGCTCGGTCGTCCTGAACGAGAAGGTCAGCCGCGGCGCGTTCGCCCTCTACATCCTGTTCATCTCGATGGCGTCGGCCCACCACCTGCTGGTGGATCCCGGCCTGGGCTCGGCCTGGAAGATCTGGAACACGAGCTACTTCATGTACATGGCCGTGCTCGCCTCCATGGTCCATGGCTTCACGGTCCCGGCGGGTCTCGAGGTCGGTCAACGGGCGCGTGGCCTCACCAAGGGCATGTTCGAGTGGCTGCGCAAGGCGCCGTGGGGGGATCCCGGCTTCTCGGCCATGATCTTCTCGATCGTCGTCTTCGGCTTCGTGGGCGGGATCACCGGCGTCACCTTCGGCACCGAGCAGATCAACATCATCGCCCACAATACGCTGCGCATTCCGGGACACTTTCACGCCACCGTCGTGAGCGGCACCGCCCTCGCGTTCATGGGACTCACCTATTACGTCATCCCGTTGATCTTCCGCCGGCGGATCGCGTTCTACTCGCTCGCCAAGATCCAGCCGTGGTTGTTCGCAATCGGGATGCTGATTTTCTCGCTCATGATGACGTTCGCCGGCACCTTCGGCGTGCCGCGTCGCCACTGGGACATCACCTTCTCCGGAGCGCCCTTCGACGTGCAGTTCAATCCGGCGGTGAACCTCGTCATCGGGCTCATGGCGCTGGGCGGGCTCATGGCCGCGGTGGGCGGGGGGATCTACATCCTCGTGACCGTCTGGTCGGTGTTCTTCGGTGAGCGCCTCCCCGCAGGGCCGCTCACGGGGCACGGCTTGCCGCCGGGCATCGCGACGCCGCCGCAGCCCATTCCGCCGGGCGATCACCCGAAGAAGGCGACGGGAACGCTGGTGCTCGTCTTCGTCTTCCTGGCGGCGTTCATCGCCTACTACTTCATCAACTGGAAACTGCTCTCGGTCGTATGGAGGATCGGCTGACCGCGGCGCCGTTTCCCGAACGGTTCGCCCCGCGCCACTGGGGAACCCTGGTGGCGCTGGGCGCCATTCTCCTGATCACCCTCGGCTGGTGGGCGCTGGCGCTCTGGCCCCTACCGGCCGAGGCCCCGCCCGCGCTACTGCGGGCGCGGACCGTCTGCTTCGGCACCAGCGACAATGGCCTCCCCAACGGCGTCGGATGGATGATGCTGATCGGCGAGCCGATCATGATCACGCTCCTGCTGGTCAGCGCCGTGGGCGGCACGACGATTGGCGAGACGTTCCAGGGCTTGGCGCGTCACAAGCTGGGTCGGATTGCGCTGAACACGACGGCCCTCGGGCTGGTGGCGGCCCTCGCCCTCGCGGGAGCGCGGGTGACCTACGCC
>DATDEG010000118.1:0-4650 GCA_036523465.1 bacterium | reverse complement strand
GTACCCCTTCGCCTGCGTCACCCCCACCCCCGCCAGCGTGTGCGTGATCGCCGCCGTCAGCGTCGTCTTTCCGTGATCCACGTGCCCGATCGTCCCGATGTTCACGTGCGGCTTCGTCCGCTCGAACTTCGCCTTGGCCATGTGCGGCCTCCCCTACTTGACGGTAACTACTGCCCTGCCGCCTGCGGCATCCTCATGACAGGGAACAGGGAACGGGAACGGGGAACCAACCAGCCGGGCTGTTCCCCTGTTCGCCGTTCCCAGTTCCCTGAGTGGAGCCCACGACCGGATTCGAACCGGTGACCTTGTCCTTACCAAGGACACGCTCTGCCGCCTGAGCTACGTGGGCGCCGCTGCCGGCTATTTCATGCATCCGATATTATAGGCATGCCCTGCGTGGTGTTTCAAGCCTGTGCGCCTGAGGACAATTGCAGCAGGGTATAGTAGAGGAATGTACTGGGGTATATCGAAGGTAGGGCCGACTTCAGAACAGGAGGAGGGAGAGCCAATGGAATGGTGGGCCTGGGTGCTGGTGGGACTGCTCGTGTGGTGGCTCATCACACGCATGCAGGGATCGTAAACCCAGACGACCGCGGTTGAGAGGGAGGACACGATGGACGTCGTCTGGGCACTCGTCGCAGTTCTGTTGATCTGGTTCCTCTTTTTCCGCAACCGCTAGCTCCTCCAGTTCAGTCATTCGCACGCGAACGGTTACAGCCCCGGAAACCCCGGGGCTTTTTTCTTCAGAACCTTCCTACTATAATGATGGACAGCCGAGCGGGCGGGAGTAGCTCAGAGGTAGAGCGTCTCCTTGCCAAGGAGAAGGTCGCGGGTTCAAGTCCCGTCTCCCGCTCCATGTGCTCAGGAATTCGCGGCGCGAATCCTGAGATCAATGGCTGTGTGGGAGTGAGCCTGCCGAGGGCTTATCAGGACCGGTGTCGCGCGAGGCGGCGTAGCCAAGAGGCAAGGCAGGGGTCTGCAAAACCCCCACTCTCCGGTTCGAATCCGGACGCCGCCTCCAACAGCGCTGTGGGACTGGATATGGGATTGGGGATTAGGAAGGCGCCCCGATCCCGTTCTTGCTTCTAAGAGCCGATCCCAAACCCGGATCCTCATCGATCTGAGACGGATCCGAAACCGGCGCGCCCAGGAGAGAACCATGCGGTTTGGAGTGTTCGGAACAGGGGTCGCCGGCAAAGCAATCGCGGCAAAGCTTCGAGACCTCGGCCAGGCCCTCGTCAACGCCGTCGACGGCCGGGCAGCGCTCGATGCTCTCACCTTGGGCGGAGCGGCGAACGTGGACGGAAAGATCCTCATCGACATCGCAAATCCGCTGGATTTCCTGCCTCGGTGGCTGCGCCTGTGGGGCGCGGTCCAGGGGCCGCTGTTCAACGTGAAGCTCGTCCGCTGAGGAAGCCGCGACGTAGGCGAGCGTCAGGGTCGCCCGTGGTGCTCAGCGAGCTTGCGCGGGCCCAGGTGTGTTATCTGACCACCACCGGGCGTGTCACGGGCCGGCCCCACACCATCGAGATCTGGTCCGCCTTGAGCGGACGCACGCTCTACTTCTTGGCCGGGGATGGAGAGCGCGCAGATTGGGTGCGGAACATCTCACGCTCGCCCGGCGTCCAGGTCCGCGTCGGACGCCGACGAATACGCGGCCGTGGTCGCATCGTCACGGATCCAGTCGAGCAGCAGTTGGCCCGCCGGATCGTCTACGAGAAATACGCGTCAACGTATGAAGGAGACCTGGGCGAGTGGCGTTCCACGGCCACCCCGGTCGCCGTGGACCTGGAGTTGGCTGCAGACCCTACCGATGCCGGACCCTGAGGACAATGGTGCCCGGGGTGGGAGTCGAACCCACACGCTGCTTCCGCAGCACAACCTTTTAAGGGTCGCGCGTCTGCCGGTTACGCCACCCGGGCACATTCCGTTACGCACCTATTCTACTGCACCGCGTCCTCAGTGAGACCATACGCCTCGGTGGGTTCGGATCTCAGGACCAGAATGTCCGCGTGCGATACTTTCGCAGCAGGTAGAGGAAGAACGGGGCGCCTAAGGCCGCGGTCACGATACCGACAGGGATCTCCGCAGGCGCGACGATGGTGCGTGCAATGGTATCCGCGGCCAACAAGATGACTCCACCGGCCAACGCGGCGGCGGGAAGCAGCCGCCGGTGGTCGGGGCCCGTGAGCAGACGCATCAGATGGGGAACGACCAGGCCGACGAACCCGATGAGTCCGCTTACCGCGACCGCGGCGGCAGCCATCAGCGAGCCGGCGACGATAAGGACGCCTCGGGACCGTGTCACCGGGACCCCGAGCGAGCGCGCGGTCTCGTCACCCATCACCAGCAGATTGAGATCACGCGCCAGCAGCCTGGCGGCGAGATAGCCCGCGCCGACATAGGGCGCGGCCAGCAGGACGTGGTCCCAGGTCCGTCCCGAGAATCCGCCCATGAGCCAGAAGATCACCTGCTGGAGGCTTTCCCCGCCGAAGAGCTGCAGCGCGGAGATGATTGCGCCGAGAAAGGCCCCCACGGCCACGCCGGCAAGCAGGAGGTGCTCAACGGCAACGTCGCCACGGGCCCAGGCCAACCGGTACACGAGCAGTGTCACACTCAGCGCACCCGCAAAGCCCAGCAGGGTCGGAGCGCTCAGGCCGGCATACGCAAAAGATACGCCGGACACGATGGCGATCGTGGCACCGAGCGCCGCGCCGGCGGAGACGCCGATGATGTATGGATCGGCCATCGGATTGCGGAACAGCCCCTGGAAAACCGTCCCCGCTGAGGCAAGGCCCGCACCCACGACCACGGCAAGGATGATCCGGGGCAGGCGGATCTGCAGGACGATCGTCCGTGTGGTCTCGTCGGCGGCGCGGCCGATCCCCAGCGAGGCAACGACATCGCGGGCCGCGATGGGGACGCTCCCAATCTGAGCGCTGAGTACAATCCCGACGACCAGCAATCCCAGCAACAGGAGGGCGATGGCCGGCCGCGGTGACACCGAAGGATCGAATCGCGAGGTGGCGGCGTCGACCACCTAGCGCATCCCTTCGACGATCGAGAAGAACTCGGCGCGGGTACGCGGATCCTCACGGAAAGTACCGCGGGTCGCCGAGGTGATGACCTTACTGCCCGGCTTCTTCACCCCACGCATTGTTAAGCAAAGATGCTCAGCCTCGATCACCGCGGCGGCCCCGAGTGCATTCAGTCCGCCTTCGCAGAGAAAGTCGGCGACCTGCGCGGTGAGCCGCTCCTGAACCTGTGGCCGCCGCGCCAGCATTTCGACAAGCCGGGCCACCTTGCTGATCCCCAAGATGCGGCCTTGCGGGATATAGCCGATATGCGCACGCCCATGGAAGGGAAGGAGATGGTGTTCGCACATGCTGTAGAAGGGGATGTCCTTCACGACGACCATCTCATGATGGTCTTCATCGTCGAATCCCACCTCGAGCAACTCGCTCGGGTCTTGTTGGAGTCCGGAGAAGATCTCCTCATACATCTCGGCGATCCGGCGGGGTGTGCCGACGAGTCCCTCGCGATCCGGGTCCTCCCCGATCGCGATGAGGATGTCCCGGACGGCGTGCTCAACGCTCGGCTTGTCCACGACTCGTTGCCTCCTCAGGAGTGACGGTGCCAGGAGCACGCACCGTCTGGTATCCACAGAGGAACTCCATCATCCTCGCTACCCGTGTCATTACCCCGACATCGTGTACCCGCAACATGTTCGCGCCCTGCACAATCGCGAACGCGACCGCGGCGGCCGTCCCTTCGAGCAGATCGTCAGGGCGAAGATGAAGGAGATCGCGGATATAGTCTTTGCGCGACGTGGCGACGAAGATCGGCAGCCCCATGCCGCGCAGCTCCGGGAGGCGGCGCATCAGCTCGAGGTCGCGGGCGGGATGCTTTCCGAAGTTCAGCCCCGGATCGACGAGGAGATGGCCACGAGGAATTCCCGCAGCGACGGCGGCCTCTGTCCGGGCACGAAGGAAGGCGGCTACCCAATCCATCATCGACGGCACCGGGAGATCCACGTAGTGCTGTCCCGGGCGGCCGTGGAGATGCATGAGCACAAGCCCCGCGCCGCCCCGGCCGACGACCTGCGCCATCCGCGGATCGCTCATGCCGCTGATGTCGTTGACGAGCACGGCCCCGGCGTCGAGCGCCGCCTGGGCGACGTCCGGCTTGTGGGTGTCGACCGCCACCGGAATCTGAAACCGCCCGATGATCGCCCGCACGACGGGGACGACACGGTCGATCTCCGTGGCGACAGGAACCGGATCCCCTTCCTGCGCGGTCTCGCCGCCGACCTCGATGAGGTCGGCGCCTTCTCCTACGATCGCCTCCGCGCGGGCCAGGGCGGCGTCCTGCCCGAAGAACGCGCCGCGATCATAGAATGAGTCCGGCGTCGTATTGAGGATTCCGGCCACGTACACGCGAGACGCGAAATCAAACGTGTGCGCCCCCAACGTCACCTTCGGGGGCGGCGAGGCAATGTTCGCCAACACCGTCCCGACCGTTTCGGCCAGGACCTGTGGCGCGGCCTCGAGCAACCGATCGTACTGCGCCAGCGTCCCGGCCAGGACGATCTGTGTGCGGTCGCTGTGCGGCGGAGAGGCGCGGCCGATCTCGGAGGCCCATCCCCCGGCT
>DATDEG010000117.1:0-12226 GCA_036523465.1 bacterium | reverse complement strand
GAGAATGGACGCCGCTCCAGTTCTACCACAACGACGGCACGCAATTGCGCAATGTGTCGGCAGCGGTGGGCCTGCCGCCGATGCGGGGATGGTGGTACAGTCTCGCGGTCGGAGACTTCAACCACGATGGCCATCCCGATCTGGTGGCGGGCAATCTGGGGTTGAACTTCGCGTACCGGACGTCGCCGCAGAGCAGGTTCGGAGTCTATGCGGCTGATTTCAGCGGCGATCGGAACATCGACATCGTCCTCACCCAGGAGATTGGAGGAACGGAGTATCCCTTCTTCGGGCGGGCGAGATTGGGACAGGCTATCTACCCCGTGGCGCTGCGCGTCCCGAGCTACGCCTCGTTTGCCACGGCTTCCGTCGAACAGCTGTTCGACGCCCCACAGCTCCGGCGCGCCCTCCATTATCAGACGGATACGTTTGCCAGTGTCTATCTGCAGAACAAGGGCGACGGCACGTTCACGCCGGTGCCGCTGCCCAACCAGGCGCAGATCTCCCCGATCCGCGGCATTATCGCCCACGACGTGGACGGTGATGGCAATCTCGACCTGATCGTGGCGGGCAACCTGTACGCTACCGAGCCGAACACACCACCGGCTGACGCCGGCAACGGCCTCTGGCTGAAGGGGGACGGGCGAGGGCATTTCACTCCTGTCCCCCCGGTGGAAAGCGGCTTCCTGGCGCCCCGCGACGTCGCCGGGCTGGCCCTGATGCAAACGCCTGCGGGGAAGGCCGTGCTCGTCGCGAATACCGGCGATTCCCTGCAGGCGTTTACGATCCGCAGGCGTTAACCCCGGGGTGAGGCTACCACCCGGGATTCTGTCGCAGCCGGTCTTCCGTGCCGGTCCTGCTCAATTCGATCTGGAGAGACGGGATCGGATAGAGCGCATACCGAGCGCTGAAGGGAGCCGCGGAGGTGAGATAGGGGATCCGGACCTTTTCCGAGGCGACGTAGTTGGTGATCGTCGAATCGGCGGCGCCCCAGCGGCGCAGATCGAAGAACCGCTGGCCCTCCATCGCCAGCTCGAGCCGGCGCTCATAGCGCACCGCCGTTCTCGCGAAGGCCTGATCCGCCCACGGTCCCGGATAGAGGCCGATGCGGTACCGGGCCCAAGGAGTCGATAGAGAGTCGAGCGTCGCGTTCTGGACCAGCGGCACGGCCATGCGGTTATCCGTCGCACACACGGGGTAGGTCGCCTTCAGAATGCTGTCCGATACGGCATCAGCCCCACGCCCACACCCCTGGGCGACCCGGCCGGCCCGCGCCCGGATCTGATTGACGATCGCCCTTGCGTTCTCGAGACTGCCGACTTCGACCTCCGCCTCGGCAAGGAGCAGCAGCGCATCAGCGTAGCGGAAGATGTGGATGGGTACATCGTTCGTCTGCGTCGCCTGCCACCCCACGTTGTTCTCGGCGTCGGCCCCCTGCTCCTGGACGTTCTTCTTCGCGCTGTAGGGGCCGCTGTACGACGCATCCCGGATCCACGACCGGTTGTGGAGCCCCCAGTCCTTGTAGGGCACGTTGTCGCGCCCCACGGTCCAGTCGAGCCGCGGATCGATCGGGGCGGTGTGGCCGCCGTAGAAATTCTGGCCTTTCCAGGAGTTGGACGACGACGTGTCGGACTTCGGAATCGCCGATCCCGTGTCGGGCGCCGGGTTGTTCCAGGCGGGATTGGTAACCGCCTCCGGCAAGCCGGCTGCGTCAACCCGGAAGAAGTTGACCAGGTTGAACGCCGGCTGGTGGAAGCCGCAGCAGCCGAAGTGACTGCCCGAATGCGGGAAATTCAGGCGTTCGCCCCAGTTCGAGTTCCACCCGGTGGGCTCCCCGTCCCGGACGGAGGCCTGAAACGCGAGGATCGTTTCCCGGCCATTGCGATACTGCGTAAAGCCGGTCCAGACGTGATCGAAGCTCGTTTCCAGCGCGTACACGCCGGAGGCCTGGACGGCCCGCAACGTCACCAACGCCGAGTCCCAGAGGGCCGGGGTCGTGGCGGCGCCATACACCTGCACCCGGCCCTTGTAGGCCGTGGCGGCCCACTTGGTCGCACGTCCCTTGTCGGCTTGCACCGCCGGGAGCAGCGCGATGGCCGAATTGAGGTCGGTGATGATGAGGTTCACGATCGCATCGGTGCTGAGGTCGTTCGGCTTGCGGTAACCGCCCTCAGAAACCGGGGTCGTATCGTTCTCGAAGTAGTAAGGAATGTGCCCCCACATCCGAAACGCTTCAAAGTGATAATGGGCCCGGAGGAACAGCGCTTCGCCCCGGATGCGATCCGCGATCGCGTCGGAGATCTCAGTCGGCTTCTCCGTACGGACCTTCTCCAGGAGCCGGAGCGTGGCATTGGCTCGCGCCACCCCCTCGTAGACCTGGCTCCACTTCTGGTTCAGGTAATCGTCAGCGGTCCCCACCGACCAGTAGTAGGTCTCGATGTCATTGACCGGCTGCTGGTCGCCGAGGTTGGACCCCTTGTAGGCGTCGTCGCTCGTGACGCTGCCCCACACCCAGTTGCTGGCCGCGCATCCCCACGAACCAGCGGAGCTGCTGCTGCAGTCCAGCGACCGGTAGGCGGCGATGAGGGTGCCCTCGACGCCGGTGCGAGTTGCCAGCGTCTGCTCCTCGACGGTCCCTTGTGTCGGGATCTCGAGAAAATCCTTGCAGGCGTACGTGACGCCGGCGGCGGCGATCACTCCCGTCATCCCGTACACCAGCCGCTTCCAATTGCGCGTGTTCATCGTCTTCCGTCCCCCGGAATAAAGACGAATCGCTAGAACGTGGTCGAAATGCCGATGGTGATCGTACGGTTGCTCGGATACGAACCCTGATCGACACCCCGGAACTGATCGCGGATGTCGCCGGCCGCTCCGAAGGTGCTCGCCGCCGGCAGCGCCGGATCGAGCCCCGAGTAGCCAGTGATGGTGAACAGGTTTTCCGCCTGCACGTAGACACGCCCGCCCGGGATCCAGCGGATGAAGGCCGGCGGCAGGTTGTACGCGACCTGCAGCGCGCGCATCCGGACGTAGGAGCCACTCTCGACCCAATAGCTGCTGAACTGCCGGCTGAACACGTCACTCGCGTCCAGCTTGGGATACTTGGCGTTCGGGTTCGACGGCGTCCAGGATTCGGCCAGCCGATCCTTCCGCACGTTGGTATCGAAATAACGGAACACTTCCCAGTACTTCTGCACGTTGAAGATCTTGTTTCCGAACGTCCCGAACAGCGTGGCGCTGAACTCCCAGCCGCCGTGGCGCACCGCAAGATCCAGTCCGCCGGTGAACTTGGGATGCGGGCTGCCGATCACGGCCCGGTCGGCGGCCGTGATGTGGCCGTCCCCGTCCAGGTCCTTGAACTTGATCCGGCCGGCACGCGCGCCGTCGGCAAAGAACGGTGCCGCTTCCGCATCAGACTGGTAGTACCCGTCCGCCACCAGACCATAGAACGACCCGATCGGAGAGCCCACCTGGTTGATGATGGGATTCTGATCCCGGATCAACCCCGGCCCGTAGAAGAACGTGGAGACCCCGTCGATCT
This sequence comes from bacterium, assembly GCA_036523465.1. Lineage (GTDB taxonomy): Bacteria > Sysuimicrobiota > Sysuimicrobiia > Sysuimicrobiales > Kaftiobacteriaceae > Kaftiobacterium. Next base: position 8,691 of record DATDEG010000117.1, on the reverse strand, counting down.
GAACGATCTTGTTCGTGTAGTGGCTGCCGTTGAGGGTCACGCTCCACAGCGTGGCCGGGCCGATGGTGCCGCGGTAGCCGAGGGCAAAATCGATGCCGTTGTTCCGCATCTTCCCGATGTTGACGATCGGGGGGTTGGCTGAGCCCGCCGTGGCGGGGGTCCTCGGGTCGAACAACAGATTGTTGGTGTTGCGCCGGTACACGTCGGTGGTGAGTGACCCCCGGCCGTTGAAGAACTCGAGGTCCACCCCGACGTTCACGGATCGGTTCTCTTCCCACTTCAGGTTCGGATTCCCGATGGCCGTCACCTTGAACCCCGGCCGAATCGACGTGCCCGTGCCCCCGATGTCGTAGAAGGTATCTCCCCGGTCACCGCCGAACTGACTGACGATCCGTCCCGCGGGAATCTGTTGATTGCCCGTGACCCCCCACGCGAACCGCAGCATCATGTTCGAGAACACCGAGTTGTTCGCCAGGAACGACTCCCGGGACAGCTTCCAACCCGCCCCGATCGCCGGGAAGGTTCCCCAGCGATGCGACGGCCCGAATCGGGACGAGCCGTCCCGGCGCAGGGTCAAGCTGAGATAGTACCGGTCCGCAAAGCTGTAGTCGGCCTTCCCGAAGAAGGACAACAGCGCACTCTTCCCCCCGGCGCTGCTGACGTTCTTGGTGGTCGGGTCGCACAGCGCATCCTGAATGTAGCGCGAGTTCACGTCGGTATTGAGGAGGTTCGCGCAGCTTCCCGCCTCGAACCGATTGGTGTTCTGGTTCGCTGCCTGCCCCACCAGCACGGTCAGATTGTGCTGGTTCATGATCCGCGAATAGGTCAGCGTGTTGCTCCAGGTCCACTCCGTGAACAGGTTGTAGTTCTCGTTGATGCCGTCGACGGAGGTGACCTCCGAATTCTCGGGCGTGGCCGGCGAGAACCCGTGGAACGATCCCTGACCAAGGTTGAACCCGAACCGCGTGTTCAGGGACACGGCGTGACCGGCGTCCAAACGGGCGAACACGCTCCCGAACATGCGGTCGTTGGTGCTGATGTTGTTCTGGCCGGCCGACGCGATCTTGAGCGGGTTGGTCAGGTTGCTCAGGCCGAGGGCCTTGCCGGAGGCGAAGTACCCCGCGATGTCGTAGATCGGGACCACCGGCTGCTGGTAGATGTTCTTGCCGACGATGTTGTTTTCCCCGAGGCCGCCGTCGTCGAGCCCGCCGTAGCCCCGGTCGCGCGACAGGATGATGTTCTCCCCGACGGTCACCCGGTTCACGTTGAACTGGGTGTTGATCCCGACGCCGCCCCGCTGCAGCCGGGTGAACGCCGCGGTCCCTTCCTGATCGAGGTAATTGAACGACACGTGATAGGCGTTATCCGCGCCGCCCCCCGAAATCGCGAGGTTCGCGTCGCGGACCTGGCCGGTCCCGAACACCGCCTTCCACCAGTTCGTCCCGGCGCTGCCCGGCATGATCAGACTTCTTCCGTCCGAGGTGTAGGCATAGGTAGACGGATCCACCACGGTCGTACAGGTGGGGCCGGCCGCCCTGCAGCTCTGGCCGACGCCGTCGTTGGGCCAGATGAAGTCGGGCACCGAGGGGTTGTTGGGATCCCCGAAAATGTTCCTCGGGACGGCCAATCCGGCATTCGTGTTGGCGGTCTTCACCACCTGGAAGTAGTCGAGCGCGTTCTGAATGAGGTAGGAGTCGGCGCCCTTGACTGGGGAGGACACACCGGTTCTCACGTCCAGCGTCACCTTGCGCTGTCCCGGTCGTCCACGCTTTGTTTGGATGATGATGACGCCGTTGCCGGCCTCAGAGCCGTAGATCGAGGCTGCCGAGGCATCTTTCAGAACCGAGATGGACTCGATGTCATTCGGATTCAGCCAGTTGAGGTAGGTGTCCTGCACCGGTGTCCCGTCCACGATGGTCAGTGGATCGTTGTTCTGGAAGGAGCCGATGCCCCGGATCCGGACGGTGCTGCGCGCGCCGGGAGAGCCGCTGTTCTCGACCGTGACGCCGGGAACGGCGCCGCCCAGCCGCTGGAACGCGCTCACCGATGTCTGCTTGGCGGTGTTGTCGACGTCGACGCTGGACACGGCCCCGGTGATGTCGCCCCGCCGCTGAGCCGTGTACCCGGTGACCACGACCTCCGGCAACACGGTGATGACGCGCTCCATGGCGACGTCGATCGTCGTGCGCCCCCCGACGCTCTGCCCGGTGCCCCGGTATCCGATGGCCGCGAACAGCAACACGCCATCGGACGGCACGGTGAGCGTGTACTTTCCCGCCGCATCGGTGAGGGTGCTCGTGGTCGTCCCCCGGATCCGTACGGTCACTCCGGGCAGGGGTCCGCCATCCGGCCCCGTGATCGTTCCGGAGACTTCGATCTGCTGGGCCTGCTGGGCTGCCGCCGGCGCGGATAACGCCAGGGCGACCAGCAAACTCAGCGCCACAACCCCGAATCCTCGCTGACCTTGCCGCATCTCTTTCATGATTGCCCCCTCATCCTGCGGGTGTGCGCATGGCCTCTAGGCCGCGTCTCCCAATCAGATCGCGATACGTGATCACCTGCATGGTCGGGTCCGGAGGGCCCGGGTGAATCGGTGTAACGTCATCGCATTCACCGCTCTCTGACGATGCTTGCTCATGTTGGGGAGCGGCTGGTCGGTATTCATGATGGCGGGCTTGGCCACGGGAGCATGGGCGACAACCGTACTCGGCGCCCCGGCCACAAGAATGGAAAGGGCGGCCGTGGAGGAACCGGGGGCGAGGCAACGAGGTGACGGCCCAGTGCCATACGCGAGCTCTCCAACGGCGTCTCACCCGCGGAAAAAGGGACCCGCAGCTCAGAGCAACCCCGGGATGAGATATTCGCCGAACGCAGACCCCGCAAGGGTCGCCGGCGGCCCCGCCGGGCCTCCCCGGCTGTCGCGGCCAGGCCGGTCGCCATCACCGGACCTTCCACTTCCTCGTGCCCCCCAGGGCCGACAGCTGGGGCCGAAACGGCGCCACGGTCCCTATGCCTCCCACCTTCAGGTGGCCGTTCTCCGGAATGATGTCGGTGGGTTCGGACGAGGTGCCCACGATCGCTGCCGCGTTCAGGAAGGCGTCGTCCCCACCGAGCATGCTGCGGGGAATCCGGGCCGTGATGCGGCTGCCGCTGAACGTCGGCCGCACGGTTCCCTTCACGTTGGCCAGGGAGTCCAGGACGCTGAACGACGAGTCGGGATTCGGGTCCGCGAGGTCGATGTAATAGTCCACGCCCATGCCGGTGGAGCCCGTGCTCGGCCGATTGTCGTCCACGATCGAGCTGGTGCCGGTCGCGATGTTCTGGTCGGTATCGAAATCCACGAAGGCCAGGGTCGCATCCGCGCTTCCGGTCACCGGCGAGACGACGGCGGCCGACAGGTCGAGCGAGACGGTGATGCCGCCGCCGTCCCGCGCAATCGTGAGCGTGGTCAGGTCCCACTGCACCGATCCGGTCCCGAAGGTGTCGCCGGCGGGGTCGGTGGCGACGGCGGTGACGTTCGGGCTCGGACCCGAAGTGTCGCTGCCGCACCCGATCGTGCCGCCCACAACCGCGGCCGCCAGCAGTGTCTGGAGGAGGGGTTTCATCGCCGTCACCCGTTCCGAATCGCGAGGAGTGACCAGAGATACCGCCGAAGCATCCGGCCGTCGAGTCCACCATGGCTGCTCGTCAAGGAACCGGCATCGGCGGCTGCCTCCGCCAGAACCAGAACACCGGCACTCCCAGGAGCAGCAATCCCGTCCCGATCGCCGCGTTCTTCGGATTCGCCCCGACCGAGCTCGCTACGACATATAGCGCGGCCAGGACGAAGAACGCCGGGGTCCAGGGGTAGCCCGGCACCCGCACCCGGGTCTCCGGCGCTCCCCCCGCCCGGCTCTGTTCGCGCGCTCTATAGATGAAGAGGGTGGCCACCGTGGACCCGAAGAAGATCCAGTCCCCGAACACGACGTAGTCGAGCAGCTTGCCGTACGTCCCGGTGAGCGTCAACGCCGCCGACCACGCGCCCATCACCACGATGGCCGCTCCCGGCGTGCGAAAGCGCGGATGCAGCCGCGCCAGTCCGGGGAAGAACACCCCGTCCGCCGCCATGGCCTGGAACACCCGCGGCGTCACCAGCACCACGAGATCGAGGAACCCGAAGCTCGACACGGCGATCCCGGCGCTGATCACCACCCGTCCCGCCGGGCCGATCACGCGCTCCATCGCCTCGGCCGCCGGCGCCACGCTCGCCGCCAGCCGCTCGGGACCGAGTACGACGAGGTAGGCGACGTTCGCCAGCAGATAGACCGCGATCACCGCCAGCACACCGAGCACCAGCGCCCGCGGCAGGGTGCGCTCGGCATCCACGATCTCCTCGGCCACGAAATTGGTCTGCTGCCACCCGCCGTAGGTGAACAGCACCGGCACGAGCGCCGCCCCCAGCGCGACCGTCACGGCCAGCCCTCCGCTGGGCACCACGAGCGGCGCGTGACGCACCGCGGTATCGGCGCCCGTGGGATGCACGGGAAGCAGCAACCCCGCGACGATCAGGGTCACGAGCGCGCCGAGTTTCAGGAGCGTGAAGACGTTCTGCGTGATCGCCCCGGGCGTCACCCCCACGTAGTTGATCGCGCACACCACGACGATCGCCCCGATGGCGAGCGGCAGCTTCGCCCCGGCCGCTAGACCCAGCAGGCTGATGGTGTAGTTGGCGAAGGTCACGGCGACGAACGCCGCGGCCCCAGTCGCCATCACGAGCAGCAGCGCCCACCCGTACAGGAAGGCCGGGAGGGGCCCGATCGCGTCCCGCAGGTAGACGTATTGCCCGCCGGCCCGCGGCATCCGCTCCGCCAGCTCCGCGTAACAGAACGCCCCCGCGAGGGCCACGAGACCGCCCAGCACCCAGGCGGCCAGCGCCAGGGACCCCGAGCCCACGCGCTGGGCGACCACGTTGGGGGTCGCGAAGATCCCCGACCCGATGATGCCGCCGATCACCGCCATGGTGGCGGAGAAGAGACCGAGACGGCGGGCGTAGGTGGTGGTGACGGCCGACACGCGGATATGGTATCCGCCGTCGCGACCGTTGACGACCCCGGCTGGCCACTCCGGGCGGAGCGTCCGGCTGGTGTCAGATACCGGTGTGGAGGTCCCCGCCGACGCTCCGGGCGACAGTCCGGTGAAGGAACATTCGAACTCCTCACACGCTTCGTAGTACAACGTGGTGATAGTTGAAGCCATTTGCAGTCGCATCGCACCGCACAACGAGGTGGTATCGTGAACGCCGGTCGATTGGTCGTGTTGGCTGCCGTCGTGGGGCTACTGGCTCCCGTGGCCGTATCGGGGCAGGACTTCGGGCGCAACAAGGTCCAGTACGAGTCCTTCGACTTCCAGGTGCTGCGGACCGAGCACTTCCAGGTGTACTTCTACCCGGAGGAGCGCGAGGCCGCGCAGCAGGCGGCCCGGCTGGCGGAGCGGTGGTACGCCCGCTACGCCGCCCTGCTGGGCCACCAGCTGAAGGGCGCCCAGCCGCTCGTGCTGTACGCGAGTCACCCCCACTTCGAGCAGACGAACGTCGTGTCCGGCGAGCTCGACGAGGGGACGGGCGGCGTCACGGAGAGCCTGAAGCGGCGCATCGTGCTGCCGCTCGCGGGTCCCCTCGCTGAAACTGATCACGTCATCGGCCACGAGCTGGTCCACGCGTTCCAGTACGACATCACCGGCACCGGCCGGGGCGGAGCGACGGAAGCAGCGTCCCGCCTGCCGCTCTGGTTCATCGAAGGCATGGCGGAGTACCTCTCGCTCGGCCCCGTGGACCCGAACACCGCGATGTGGCTGCGGGACGCGGTCCGGCACAACAAGATTCCCTCGATCCGCCAGCTCGAGGATCCGCGCTACTTCCCGTACCGCTGGGGCCAGGCGTTCTGGGCGTACCTGACGAGCCGCTTCGGAGACGCCGCCGTCGCCACCCTGCTCAAGAGCGCCGGCAAGAGCGGGAACGTCACCGTCGCGCTGGAGCAGATGTCGGGCGTGAAGGTCGATTCCCTCTCCCACCTGTGGCAGCAGGCCGTGCGGGACGCCTACACGCCCGTCGAAGGGGCCACGGGAACGCCGCAGTCGTTCGGCCGGGCCCTCGCGTCGGAAAAGAGTGCGGCGCAGCTCAACGTGGCGCCGGCCCTGAGTCCCGACGGCAGTCGCATCGCCTTCTTCTCGGAGCGTGGCCTGTTCTCGATCGAGCTGTACCTCGCCGACGTGGCGAGTGGCCGGGTGGAGCGAACCCTCACCCACACGGCGCTCGACTCCCACTACGAGAGCGTCGGGTTCATCAGCTCCGCCGGCGCCTGGGATGCGACCGGACGCCGCTTCGTCTTCGGCGTCGTGGAGCACGGGCGCCCGCTGCTGTCGATTCTGGACGTGAGCTCCGGCAAACCCGAGCGGGAGATCCCCTTCCCCTCCCTGGGCGAGATCTTCAATACCACGTGGTCCCCCGACGGCAACGCCGTGGCGTTCTCGGCACAGGTGAACGGGTGGACCGATCTCTACGTGTACGATCTGCAGCGCAACGTCCTGCGGCGCCTCACCAACGATCTGTACGCCGATCTGCAGCCCGCCTGGTCGCCCGACGGCCGGTCGCTGGCCTTCGTCACCGACCGGTTCACGACCGATACGGCCGATCTCGCGGCAGGACCGTACCGGCTGGCGCTGCTCGACCTCGCGACGGGGGCGATCAAGCCGCTCCCCGCCTTCCCGGGCGCCAAGCACATCAACCCGCAGTGGAACCCGGACGGGGAAAGCCTCTACTTCGTCTCGGACCGCGGCGGGATCGACAACGTGTACCGGCTGCAGGTCGCGTCCGGAACGACGACCCAGGTTACCAACCTGTTCGTCGGCGCGAGCGGCATTACGGCCGTGAGCCCGGTCATCTCGGTGGCGCAGCGCACCGGCGAGCTGGTCTTCACGGCCTACGACTCGACCGGCTACCGGCTGTTCTCCGTAAAGGACCCGGCGGTGTTGGCCGGCAAGCCGCTCGCGACGCTCCCCGTGGCCGATGCGGCCGCCCTGCCGCTGACGCGCCGGGCGTCCGGCGCGGATCAGGTCACGGCGAAACTCGCCGACGCCCGGACCGGGTTGCCCGCCGCCGGGACCGGCCAGGTCGGGAACTACCGGGCCGGGCTCTCGCTCGACTACGTCGCCCAGCCCTATCTCGCGGTCGGCGCGTCGAGCTTCGGGACTTTCGTGGGCGGCGGCGCGACCCTGGTCTGGAGCGATATGCTGGGAGACCACAGCCTGATCACGGGGCTACAGGTGAACGGCGGCCTGAAGGACATCGGCGCGGTCGCCGCCTACATCAACCAGCACCGCCGCCTGAACTGGGGCGTCGCGGCCCAACAGGTCCCGTATCGCCTGGGCAGCTTCATCGCCGGCTTCGGGACCGTGAACGGGCAGCCGGCCTACATAGAAGAAACGCAGATCTTCCGGCAGACCAACCGGTCCGCGACGGGCTTCGTGACCTATCCGCTGTCCCGGGTGAAGCGGGTGGAATTCTCCGCCGGCTTCGAAAACATCACCTTCGATCAGGAGCTGAGGATCCGGGCCTTCGACCCCACCGGCAGCGTGATCTTCCTCGACTCGACGGCGACGCTGCCGTCACCCAATGCCCTGAACCTGGGGGTGGCGGCCGCGGCGCTGGTGCACGACAACTCCTACTTCGGGGCCACGAGCCCGATCCTCGGATCGCGCTACCGCTTCGAGGTCGACCCGACCATCGGCTCGCTGAAGATGGCCACCGTTCTGGCCGACTACCGGCGTTACCTGATGCCGGTGCGCCGGCTGACGATCGCGGCGCGCGCGGTGCACGCCGGGCGCTACGGGCCGGATGCCCAGGACCCGCGCCTCACGCCGCTGTACATCGGGTACCAGCAGCTGGTGCGGGGATACGACATCGGCTCCTTCAGCGCCGCGGAATGCCCCTCGAGCGGGACGTCGTGCCCGGCCTTCGACCGGCTAGTGGGCAGCCGCATCCTCGTCGGGAACCTCGAAGCTCGCTTCCCGCTGCTCGGGGTGCTGGGTCTCGGGGGCGGCTACTACGGCGCACTGCCGATCGAGGCAGGTGTCTTCGCCGACGCCGGCGTGGCCTGGAACAAGGCCGACCAGCCGTCCCTTTTCGACGTCCGGCGCCAGGCGGTCACGAGCGTGGGGGCGGTGCTGCGCATGAACCTGTTCGGCTTCGCGATCGCCGAACTGGACTACGTGAAGCCGTTCCAGCGGCCCGTGAAGGGATGGTATTGGCAGCTGAGCCTGACGCCGGGCTTCTAAGGAGGTCGGTGGAGGATGGTGGAGGTTCCTCCACCGTCCTCCACCATCCTCCACAACCTCCTTATTTAGCGCGCCAGGCCGGTGCTCGGATCGATGTCGCGGATGCCGCGCAGGATCACGCGGCGGAACTCGATCCGTCGGATGAGATTCCAGTAGCGCTCGAGCGCGGTCGTGTCGCCCACGACCGCGCTCGTGCGTGTGACCCCTGGCGGCGGAGGGACGAGCGCCGCCAGGCGGTCGTACACCTCGCCACGCTGCGCGGCGTCGACGCGCGTCAGTAGGTGCCACAGCGACAGGGCGTCCTCGGCGCGCGCCGCGGCCAGAGCCCGGCGCGCCGCATCCGCCCCACCCTGCTCGAAATCGAACGCCTCGAGCGCCTCC
>DATDEG010000116.1:0-26613 GCA_036523465.1 bacterium | reverse complement strand
GGACGGCCTCCGCTGATGCCGTTTCTCTTCCATCCCCTCGTCGTGCACTTTCCGGTCGCCCTTTGGCTGACGAGCTTCGTCTTCGACGTCGGCTTCGTCGCGACGAGGGACCGGTTCTTCGCGCTGGCGTCACGATTCCTCGTCGGGCTGGGCCTGCTCGCCGCCCCGTTCGTGATCGCCGCCGGGTTCGCCGACTACATCCCGCTCGTGAGCCAGGGCGTGGGGGCGGCGTTCGTCGCGGCGCACCGCGTCCACAGCGCGCTGGCGTACGCGAGCACGGTCATCTACGCGGGGTTGTTCTTCACGCGCCTGCGGGGACGGGGGATGGCGGCCGGCCCCTACCTCGCCGGCGCGCTGCTCGGCGCGGCGGTCATCGCCGTGACCAGCTACCTCGGGGGAGAAATCCGGAGGGTGATGTGAGCCAGAAGATCCTCGTCGTCGACGATGAACCGCACATCCTGGAACTCGTGAAGTACAACCTCGCCCAGGAAGGATACGAGGTCCTCACCGCCCACGACGGCGCGCAGGCCGTGGCGCGGGCCCGCGACAGCCAGCCCGATCTCATCATCCTGGATATCATGCTCCCGTACGTGGACGGACTGGAGGTGTGCCGACAGATCCGGCGAGATTCCGCCGTCCCGATCATCATGCTCACGGCAAAGGGCGGCGAGCTCGAGCGGGTCGTCGGCCTGGAGATCGGGGCGGATGACTACGTGACGAAGCCGTTCAGTCCGCGCGAGCTGGTCGCCCGGGTACGCGCCATCCTCCGCCGCACGGGCGCCGAGGCGTCGCCGGGGCAACCGGGGCCGCTGCGCGGTGGCAGACTGATCCTCGATCCGAGCACGCATGAAGTCACGCTGGACGGCCGGACCGTCGACCTCACGGCGAAAGAGTTCGAGCTGCTCCAACTGTTGCTCAGCCATCCCAATCGCGTCTTCACCCGCGACTTCCTTCTGGAGCACATCTGGGGATACGACTATTATGGGAGCACGCGCACGGTCGACATGCACATCAGCCGCCTGCGGGAGAAGATCGAGGATGATCCCGGCTCGCCGACGTACATCGTGACCGTGCGGGGCGTCGGGTACAAGTTCAAAGCCCCCAGCGATCCCCGGGCGGCGTTGCGGAACTGATGCGGGGTACCATCCGCTGGAAGATCACCGGATCGTATCTCCTCCTCGTTCTCCTTGTCCTCGTCATCTTCACGGCCTACGTCGTCCGCGCGCTGGAACGGCAGTACGTCAGCAATTACGAGTACGTCGTCGCCGCCCAGGCCAAGGTCATCTCGTTGATGTTGAAAGAGCAGGCGTCCTCCGGCAGTGTCGCGCTGGCGGCGAGAGACGGCGCCGACCTGGCCCGCCTGGATGCCATGCTCCAACAGGTGAAGTGGCGGAAGGATGCGACGATCGCCCTCCTGGATGCGACCGGCCGCTCGCCCGCGGGGCCCGTCGACACCTCCCTCCCCGAGATCCGCAAGGCCTTTGCCGGTGAAGACGGGACGGCGATCCGCAACGACGAGGCCGGCATGAAGCGTGTCTACGCGGCGGCGCCGATCTTCGGGCCGAACAACCGGGTCGTCGGAGTCGTCCACGTCTCCGCGCCGCACGCCTGGGTGGTCCGGCAGTTGCGCCGCATCGCCCCTGCCCTGGCCACGGCCGGCCTCCTCGGCCTCGTCGCGGCCTGGGTCATCGGCACCGGCCTCTCGCGTCGCCTCACCCGCCCGCTGGATGCGTTGAGCCGGGCCGCCGTGCAGTTGAGCGCCGGCGATCTGCGCAGCCGCGTGCCGGTCCGGAGCACCGACGAATTCGGCCGACTCGGGGGGACCTTCAACACGATGGCCGGCCGGCTCGAGGACACGATTCAGGCCATCTCTACGGAGCGCACCCGCATCGAGGCCATCATCGCCGCGATGACAGACGCCGTCGTCGCCACCGACCGGAGCGAATCCGTGCTGCTACTCAACCGGGCGGCGGAGGATCTCCTGGACGTCAACCGCGGGACGGCGCTGGGCCGGCGCGCCGGTGACGTCTTCTCTGCGCCCCGCCTGGCGGGAATGCTCCACGAGGCGGCGGTCTACGGGCGAGTGACCGCCGAGGAGCTCCCGCCCGGATCGGCCGGTGACCGCGTCGTCGAGGCGCACTGCGCCCCGATCCGCGCCGAGAACGGGATGGTGACCGGCGCCGTGGCCGTGCTCCGCGACGTGACCGAGCTTCGCCAGACGGAGCGGCTGCGCCGTGAGCTCACGGCGAACGTCTCGCATGAACTGCGCACACCGCTCACGTCGATCAAGGGATTCGCGGAGACGTTGCTCGACGGCGCGATGGCTGACGAGGTGACGTGCCGCCGCTTCCTGTCGATCATCGACGGCGAAACGGACCGGCTGGTCAAGCTCGTCGATGATCTGCTCGACCTCTCGCTGCTCGAGAGCAGGCGCCTCACTCTCGAGCTCAAACCGGTGGACGTCAGTGTGCTTGTCGCCCACACCGTGGACAAGCTCCGGCCGCTCGCGACGACGCAGCGGCTAACCCTGCAGCAGTCCGGGCCGTCCGGGATCGTCGTCTCGGCGGACGCCGACCGGCTCGCTCAGGTGCTGACGAACCTCGTGGCTAACGCGTTGAAGTACACTCCGGAGGGCGGGCGGGTGGAGGTCCAGGTCGCAGCCGTCAACGGTGAGGTCGAGGTGCTGGTGAACGACAGCGGCCGCGGGATCGGCCCCGAAGACCTCCCGCGCGTGTTCGAGCGGTTCTACCGCGCGGACCGGTCCCGGACACGCGGCTCAGGAGGCACGGGGCTCGGCCTGGCCATCGCCAAGCACATCGTCGAGGCTCACGGCGGGCGGATCAGCGTGAGCAGCCAGCCGAACGAGGGGACGACGTTCAAGGTGACGCTCCCGCGCGGGGCGGATAGTCGGCCGGGGCCGCCGGGCGGCTAGCCCCCGAGATAGGCCTTGCGGACCTCTTCGTTGGCCTGGAGCTCCTGCGCGGAGCCGGCCAGGGCGATCTCTCCGGTCTGCAGCACATAACCCCGGTGGGCGATCTGCAGCGCCATGAACGCGTTCTGCTCTACGAGCAGGATCGTCGTCCCGGTCTTGTTGATCCCCGTCACCGTCTCGAAGATCTGCTCGACGAGGACCGGCGCTAATCCCATAGAGGGCTCGTCCAAGAGCAGGACCTTCGGACCACCCATCAGCGCGCGCCCGATGGCCAGCATCTGCTGCTCGCCGCCGCTGAGCGTCCCTGCGACCTGGGCCTGACGCTCCTTGAGTCTCGGAAACAGCGTGTACACACGGTCGAGGTCGCTGCGGATGCCCGGGCGATCGTTCCGCGTGTACGCGCCCATCATCAGATTCTCGGTTACGGTGAGCCGGCCGAAGATCCGCCGGCCTTCGGGCACCTGCACCACGCCCTTGGCCACGATGTCGTGCGGCGGGAGTGCGCCGAGGTCCTCGTCGCCCAGGCGCATCCGGCCCTCACGGGGCCGCTGGAGTCCGGAGATGGTCTTCAGCGTCGTGCTCTTCCCTGCGCCGTTCGCTCCGATGAGCGTGACGATCTCTCCTCGCTCGACGCTCAGGGAGATCCCTTTGAGCGCGTGGATCTGCCCATAGTAGACGTGGAGGTTCTCGACTTCAAGCAGCGCCATCGATCCGGTTCCTCATTCCTCTAGGCAGGGGGACACACGCGCGGCGTCCCCCGCGCCCCCTCCGCGGGCATTAGTGCGCAGCGGCGCCCTTAGTACCGAGATAGGCCTCGATGACCCGCGCGTCGCTCTGGACTTCCCTGGGCGTTCCTTCTGAAATCTTCGTCCCGTAGTCGAGGACGGTGACGCGGTCGGAGATCCCCATGACGACCCGCATCTGATGCTCGATGAGAATGATCGTGATGGCCAACTCCTGCCGCAACCGCTGGATGAAGGCCATCATCTCCATGGTCTCGCGCGGGTTCATCCCCGCCGTCGGCTCATCCAGCAGCAGGAGCTTCGGTCGTGAGGCCAGCGCCCGGGCGATTTCGAGCCGCCGCTGCTGCCCATAGGGCAGGTTCTTGCCGAGGAGGTCGCCTTTCCCGCGGAGCCCCACGAACTGCAGCATCTCGCGCGCCTGCTGGTAGGCCTGGCGCTCCTCGTTCACGACCGGCGGGGTCTTGAGGATCGCTCCGATCCACCCCGATCGGAGGTGCGGGTGCATACCGACGAGGATGTTCTCCATCGCCGTCATGTTGGAGAAGAGACGGATGTTCTGGTAGGTCCGGGAGATCCCCATGGACGCGATCCGGTCGGGGCTGAGACCATCTAGCGGGAACCCGCCGAACTCCACGGTTCCCTCTTCCGCCCGGTAGAAGCCGGTCACGCAGTTGAAGAAGGTCGTCTTGCCCGCGCCGTTGGGGCCGATGATGCTGTGGATCGCCCGTTCCTCGACCTCCAGATCGAGCTGGTTGATCGCGACCAGGCCGCCGAAGCGCTTCGTCAGCGCGTGAGAAACCAGGAGGACCATCTAGGATCCGCCCCCTCCGGGCGCCTCGACCAGCTCGCCTTCGGGCACGCGTTCCACTTCCTCATGGAGCTCACGGCGCAGCGCCGCCGCCGGCCACAAACCTTCCGGCCGGAGGATCATCATCGCCATGAGCGCCGCGCCATAGACAAGGAACCGAAACTCAGAGAACTCGCGCAGCAGCTCGGGGAGGCCGACCAGGAACAGCGAGCCGACGGCTACACCGGGCAAGCTTCCCAGTCCTCCGACGATGATCAGTGCCAGCACGTTGATCGAGACGAGCACCGAGAACGAGTGGGGGAAGATCGATCCGACCATGACCGCGAAGATGGCCCCGCCCACGCCGGCGAAAACAGCGCCGATACCGTAGGCGAGCAGCTTCACGTTCACCAGATTGATTCCCATCGCTTGGGCGACGTCCTCGTCCTCCCGCATCGCCATCCAGGCGCGCCCCAACCTCGAATCTCGCAAGCGGGCGGCGACGAAGGCGACAATCGCGCTCGCGCCCAGCGTCAGAAAGAACAGCTGCTGGGGCCCTGAGAACTCGAACCCGAACAGGACCGGTTTCGGGATGCTGAGGACCCCCTGGGAGCCGCCGAGCGTCGGACGGAGGAAGTCGGACAGCACGAGGAGGCGGATGATCTCACCGAAGCCGAGTGTCGCGATCGCCAGGTAGTCGCCCCGGATCCCCAAAATGGGCAGACCGAAGAACACGCCGGAGATGAGCGAGACGACAACGGCGATCATCACCGCCACCCACCACGACAGGTGGAAGATGCCCAGCGGGCCCGTGGAGGTCAGCAGGCCCACGGTGTAGGCTCCGATCGCGAAGAACGCTACGAACCCGATGTCCAGCAAGCCGGCGAAGCCGACCTCGAGGTTCAGGCCCAGGCCCATCAACGTGTAAAGGCCGACCAGCACGAGGGCCTGCGAGAAGAACGGCCCGAGGAACAAGGGCATGACGATGATCAGCGCCAGGGCCGCGAGGAAGCCGACGACCTGGAGCGCCCGCCTGGGGGCCGGGGGCAGCGCGGCGACCCGCCGCGACACCTTCGGCCGCTGCCACTGCCAGACGCTGCTCAGGAATGCTGTCACGACGGCGACGATGACGGCGCCCGCGGGCGTCAGCCCGTCGAAGGTGAAGATCAGCTCGCGGAATCGCACCACGCGATCGGACTGGAGCAGCAGCTGCACCTGCTCTTGGAGGAGCCCCACGCCGAGGAGCACGCCGAGCCCGCTGGTGAGCGCGGAGCGAACGCGCCCGGGCAGCAGTGTGAGGGCGGCGCCCAGGAGCGCGACGCCGGCCCAGATGAGCGCGATCCAGGGCAAAGCGGCCACGCCGCGGCCGAACGACAACAGGGCGAAGAGCTCCGGGGTCGCCCCGACGATCATGGCGCGGAAGTTGACGGCGGTGGAAAGCGCCACCAGGGCCGCGACCATGACACCGGCAATCGCGCCGGCAAGTGCGCCGGCCGCAAGGCGCTTGCCCACTCTCTCGTCTCGACGCTGCCGGGCGGCGTACACCCCCGCCCCCAGAGCGACGACGAGCAGCAAGGCATGCCCGCCGGAGATCACGCCGGTGATGATCTGCCGCTTCTGCAGGACCTCGGCGAGCCCGACCAGAGCGATGAAGATGGCGGCCGTCCCCCAGAGGAGTCCGGTCCGGATCGTCTTCCGCCAGCTCCGCTCCGGTGCCATGGTCGCCTAGGCTTTCTTCGAGGCGAGCCGCTCGCCGAGGATACCAGACGGGCGAAAGATCAGCACCATGACGAGCATGATGAACGCGGTGACGTCCTTCAATTGGTACGGGGCGACGATCCCGAGGCCGTCCAGAACTAGGATCGGGGCCACCGACTCGATGAGCCCCAGGGCGACGCCCCCGAGCAGGGCCCCGGGGATGTTCCCGATCCCGCCGAGCACCGCGGCCGTGAACGCCTTGATCCCGGGATAGAAGCCCATGAAGAAGTGAACCTGCTTGAAGACCAGGGCGTAGAGCACCCCGGCCGCACCCGCCGCCGCTCCGCCGATGGCGAACGTGATGACGATGATCCGGTCGACGTTGATCCCCATCAGCGCCGCGACCTCGATGTCCTCGGACACCGACCGCATGGCCGTCCCCGTCTTCGTGCGCATGACGAACAGGTAGAGGGCGGTCATGAGGATGACCGCGGCCACGATGACCACGGCCTGCGTGCGCAGGATGCCGACGCCGAACAGCGTCCACTTCCCTTTGAAGATCTCGAATTCGGGGTACGACTGGAAGCCGGAGCCGTAGAAGCCCCGGATGGCGTATTCGATGAAGAACGACGCCCCGATCGCGGAGATCAACGGGATGAGGCGGGGGGCGCGCCGCAGCGGGCGGTAGGCCACTCGCTCGACGAGCAGCGCGGTGCCGAGGGACACGGCCGCGGCGACCAGCAGGATGACGGTGAGACTGATGAACGGATGACGGTTGAAGATGCCCCGCTGGAAGAGCGCGCGCGCGGCGTAGAACGCGGTGTAGGCACCCACCATGAAGATGTCGCCGTGCGCGAAGTTGATCATGCGCAGGATGCCGTAGACCATCGTGTAGCCGAGGGCGATCAAGGCATAGATCGCTCCCTGCGAGAACCCAAAGATGATGAAATCGAGCCAGTCGCTCAGCGGGTAGCGCGCCGCCCGCACCGTCCCGGCGATCCCCCAGAGGATGACGAGGATGACGGCGAGCCGGAACGCCCAGAGGTAGAGATCGACGATAGAGAGACGCCGCCACCACTGGGAGCGCGGCATTGTGCGTGCGTTCACGCTCATGGCCTGTTCACCCCGCTGCGGCGCATCACGTCAAGAGGGGGATGAACCGGCCGAATCGGCCGGCGCATCCCCCGTCCTGGACTCCTCGTTTCGTGTCGCCAACCCTACGGGTAGATTTTCTTCGGATCGGTGCCTGCGTTCCACTTCGCCGGATCGGCCGTGACATGCTGGTACACCGCGATCTTCGGGTCGGCACAGTCGCCGAACTCGTTGCAGGTCAGGGTCCCGGTCAACCCCTTGTAGCCCTTGGTCGCGAAGAGGGCGTCGCGCAGCGCCTTGCGGCCGATGTATAGGTTGCCCTGCGCGTCTTTCTTCCCGACCTTCTCGATCGCCGCGAAGATAATCATCGCCGCGTCGTAGGCGTGCGGGTGGAATGCTGAGAGCGGCTTCTCGTTGTACTTCTTCTGGTGCTTCTCCAGGAACTTCCCGTACGCCGGACCGAGTGTCGCGGGGGACAGATCCGGGCTACTGTTGTACACGCCCACAACCGAGTCCCCGGCCGCTTTGCGGAAGTCGGGTGAGAACGTCCCGTCCGCGGACATCAACTTGACGTTCGTCAGGCCCGAGATCTCCTTCGCCTGCCGGACGACGAAGCCGCCGGCGGCGATGAAGATCGGGAAGTAGATCATGTCCGGCTTGGTCGCGGCGATCTTGGTGAGCACCGGGCGCATATCGGTATCGGTCGGGGAAATCGCTTCTTTCGCGGTGATCGATCCCGCCCCGGCCAGACGGGTGAACACGTCGGCGAAGACGTTGGCCAAGCCCTCAGCGTAGGGGCTGCCGTCGTGGATCGTCGCCGCCTTCTTCACGCCGAGCTTATTGAACGCGAACTCCGCGGCCACCTTCCCCTGTACGGAGTCGTTGTGCGCCGTGCGGAGATAGCCGCCGTAGTCGGCGCCGCGGTCGGGGGCAGTGAGCTTGGGGGCCGTGTTGGACGGAGAGACCGTGACGATCCCGGCCTTCCAGAGGATCGGCGCGCCGGGGACGGCTTCACTGGAACAGCTGCTGCCGATGGCGGCGACGACGGACCTGTTGGCCGCGATCTTCGTGGCGGCGCTCACGCCGCCTTCTGCGTTGCATCCGGAATCCTCTTTGATGAGCCGGACACTGAAGCCCGCGACCTTGCCCTTGTCGTCCATGGCGATTTCAATGCCGCGGTTGCTGTCGATGCCCAGGCTCGCGTCTGGACCCGAGATCACGAGCCACGAGGCGATCGTGATCGGCTGGCCTGCGTTGACCCTCACCACCCCTATCTGATCGGTCACCGGCCCCACGGTCGCCGCCGGTGTGGTCGGGACGAAGACGCCCACGCCCAACAGCAGCGCCAATGTTAGGGCGAATAGCATGTGCAATCGCTTCATGCGCCTCTCAACCTCCTCGTTAATGGAGTCTCGCTGGCAAATGGGAAACAGGGCAGGTCCCCCGCCTCACCCCCTTCTCCCCTCCCGGCGCCGGGGCGGCACCGCGAAGACCCGGTCGTGATCCCCTCCTTACACCACATACCGGTGGCCCCGTTCCCCCGTGGCGGGGCCGGTTAACTCAAGCAAGAGGTGCCCTCGCTGGATTGCGTCTGTGCTTCGCCATGCCGTCGGCCCTTCCTCTAGGAAGGGGCGGCAGGTCGCCAACTACGGGTAGATGCCCCGAGTCAGTAGCGCATCGGCGACCCGATCTACGGCCCTGATGAGGGCCGCGGTGCGCATCGTCGTGCGCTTCTCCTCCGCGGTCTGCCGCACCTGGCCGAAACTGCGCAGCATGATGCGCTCGAGATTGTGGTTGACTTCGTCTTCCGTCCAGAAGAATTGCTGGAGTCCCTGGACCCACTCGAAGTAGGAGACGATGACCCCGCCGGAGTTGGCGAGGATGTCCGGGACGACGAAGACCCCTTTGTCTGCGAGGATGTCGTCAGCGTCGGGCGTGACCGGTCCATTCGCAGCCTCGGCGACGATCTTCGCCTGCATCGCTCCGGCGTTCTCGCCCGTGATCTGTGCTTCGAGGGCGCTGGGGACAAGGATGTCGCAAGGTAGCGCCAGCAGTTCGGCGTTGGTGATCCGCTCCGCGCCAGGAAATCCTACCACCGTGCCGTGGTTATCCTTGTATGCGCGCACCGCCCGCGGATCCAGGCCCTTCGGATTGTGAATGCCACCGCTCGTATCGGAGAGGGCGATGATCGCGCAGCCATGGTCGTGTAAGAGGTAGGACACGGTCGTCCCGACCGCCCCGAATCCCTGTACGGCCACCCGCGCCCCGTCCAGTGGGATCCCTACGTGCCGGCAGGCTTCCCGCGCAACGAGCCAGACCCCGCGGCCTGGAGCCTCCGTCCGGCCGAACGACCCCCCGATGGAGAGCGGTTTGCCGGTGACAACGGAGGGCGTGGAGTGCCCCGCGTGCATACTGTACGTGTCCATGATCCAGGCCATCGTCTGAGAGTTGGTTCCCAGGTCGGGCGCCGGGATGTCGCCTTCCGGGCTCATCAGGATGCTGATCTCGGTCGCATACCGCCGGGTGAGGTGTTCCAGCTCATCCCTGGAGAGCCTGGATGGATCGACGACCACGCCGCCTTTCGCCCCCCCGTAGGGCAGCCCCACGACCGAGCACTTCCAGGTCATCCACATCGCCAGGGCCCGCATCTCGTGCAGCGTCACCGCGGGATGATAGCGGATTCCACCCTTGGTCGGTCCCAGCACTGTGCTGTGGTGCACGCGGTAGCCGGTGAAGACGCGGACCGAGCCGTCGTCCATCTTCACCGGGAAATTGACCGTCAATTCACGCTTGGGATAGACCAGGAACTCGCGGATGCCGCGCTTGAGCGGGAGGAAGTCGGCGGCCCGGTTGAACTGCCTCAGCGCAATCGCCCAGGGATCCTCGCGCGGCGTGATAACGGCGACCTGCGCTGCCATGACCGTCCCTCCTAGCTCAGTGGACCCGTCCCCGGTCCGCCGGCCCAGCCCGGGCTCTGCGCCGACGCGTTCACGACCATGCTACCGGGCCAGGCCCGAAGCGGGAACGAGCTCGATGTCCGCGTGATCGAATTCGCTCAGCATCTCCCGCAGCACCTGCGCGGTGCGGCGGTGGGCATGCCCGATGGCGATGGCCTCGCCGTTGCGCCGGGCGATCTCGATCAGCCGGGTGATCTGAACCCGGATCGCCTCCGGCCTGTCGTCATTGTCCAGGAAGACCTGGCGCGACGCCGTGGGGATCCCCATCTGCCCGGCCAGTTCCGCGCCCACCGTATGGATCGTGGTCCGGCTGTCCACCCAGATGAGCCCGCGCGCTTTCACGACGCCGAGAACCGCCCGCATGACGCGCGCATCGGCGGTGCCGCGGGACCCCATGTGGTTGTTCACTCCGATGGCTCCGGGCACGGTGTCGAGCCCGTCGCGCACCATCACGGCGATCTCCTCATCGGTCATGGCCACGGCGATGCCTCCGGGACCCATCGGCTGGGGCGGATCGGCCTCGATCGGCAGGTGGAGGAACACCTCCAGACCGGCCGCCCGGGTCCGTTCGGCCACGTCTCTGGAGAACCGGAGCCCCGGCAGCACCGCGATCGTGACCGGGCGACCGAGGGCGATGATCGCCTCCACGTCCTCGAGACTCCCTCCGGCATCGTCGAAGATCACGGCGACACGCGCCGCGGCCACAGGACGGACGAGGCGCAGTTCGTGCGTCACGAACCGGCGCCCGTTCCGGACGATCCCAAACGTGAGCAGATCCCCGCGCGAAAAGAGCCGACCACCCGCGCGGGCGAGGGCGGGCTCGAGGAGACGCGCAACCTCGTCCGGAGCATGCCGGGTGTGGAGATCGACCCGTCTCGTATGCCAGCGGAAGACGACCTCACCGATGCGGACGGATTGTGGCACGTCACTCTGGGTCTCGACCTTGCCGGCACCGGCGAGGGTCGCCGAGACCGCGGCCGCCAGGACCGTGTCATCGACGGTGACAACTTCATTCCGGACGGGCGGCACCGGGGCGGGGCGGGCGATGGGGGTTGGCGGCGCGGCCGGAGGGCGCGAGGGGAGCGCCGGCGGCTGGATAAGCGACGAGCGGCTGAGGATCAGTCCGATCACCAGCCCCCCGGCAATCGCCAGGATAGCGAACGGGAGGTATCGCCGGCCGGCCGCGGAGCGGCGCCGCGCCATTAGCTAGGCGGCCGCCCGGACCTGCTGACTGCGCTGGAGACGCTGTTTGAGGATGGTAATGGCGCGCTGCAGTTGCTCCAGACGCATCCGCTGAACGCGCTGGTCGATCTCCGCGTCGGGACGCCCCTTCAGCCGCTCGCGCAGCGCTTCCTCGGGCTCGCCGGCGGTGACGTCGGGAACGAGGCCCTTCTTGTTGATGTCCCGCCCTGCCGGCGTCAGCCACTTCGAGGTGCTGATCGCCACGCCGGCGCCCATCGGTAGGCTACTCGGGGGAAGACCGACGATGTTCTGCACGAGGTTCTTTCCAAAGGTGTGCACGCCGATGATCGTCGCGGCGTGATTGTCCTGAAGCGCTCCGGCAACGATCTCGGAGGCGCTCGCCGAGAACTCGTTCACCAAGACGACGACGGGGATGTTGAGCTGATCGCGGTTGCGGGCCTTGCTCGTTTCCTCCCGGCCGGTCCGGTCGAACATCCGTAGGATCGTCGCGCCCCGAGGCAGGAAGCGGTCTGCGATCTCCAGGGACTGGTCGAGAAGCCCGCCGCCGTTGTTCCGGAGATCCACGATCAGCGCACGGGCGCCTTCGCGCCGAATGCGGGCGAGCTCCTGGTCGAAGATCGCCGCCGCACGCTCGTGGTTGAACGTGACGAGGTTGACGTAGCCGATCCCAGCCGCACGCAGCGCCGCGCGTGACGACTCATCGAGCTGGCTCGGGCCCTGTGCGGCGACGAAATTGATCTTGGCGCGGACGATGTTGACCTCGAACTCCCGGTCCGCCCGGCCGATGGCCAGACGGACCGTGCTCCCCTCCGGTCCCCGGATGCGGCTCACCGCTTCCTGCAGTGCCATGCCCTGCGTCGGGGTCCCGTCGATCCGAACGATGCGGTCGCCGGCGCGTAGGCCGGCCCGCGCAGCAGGAGTATCGGCGATGGGCTGGACGACGATGAGGTGATTGTCCTTCAGATCGATGTAGATGCCGATCCCGAAGAAGAACCCGCGCGTCTCCTGCATGAATTCCTTGAAAGCGGAGGGGTCCATGAGACGCGTGTACGGGTCGCCGAGCGCCTCGAGCAGGCCGCGCGCGGCCGCCAGGTAGAGGCGCTCGACATCGGGCGCGCCGGAGCACCGTTCCCGGACACGATCGATAAGCGCGTACAACTCCGATGCCGTTCCGGTCGGACCGCTTCCGTCCAGCGATGGCGCGCACGGCTTTCCGGCCGCCGCAAGGACGGCCTTGCCGGCCCCCACGTAGAGTTTGTTCTCTTCGACGTTGCGCTCGATATAGGTCGTGCGCACGGTCCGGATGACCGCTTCGATCAGCCGCCGGCCCTCTGCGGAGGCAGGATCCCCCGCGGCCTGACCACGCGACGACGCGGTCCACCACACGGCGGAGCCGGCAACGAGCACGGCGAGGAGGAGAATGAGGACGGCGCGAGATTGCGGGATGCGGCTCATCATACGTTCAATTATTGTACCCGTCTATTGTACCCGTCTGCCCGGCGAGCGTCGACGGCCGCTCGCGGAGGGGGCATCACTATCGCCGCGTCGGATCGATGGGACGGCCGTTCAGGCGCACCTCGAAATGCAGGTGGGGACCGGTGCTGTATCCGGTGCTTCCGACGCGGGCGATGACCTCGCCCTTCTCCACGTTCCGGCCTTCCTCGGTGAGGATCTGCGAGAGATGGGCATACAGCGTGGACACCCCGCCGCCGTGGTCAATGATGACGATCTTCCCGTACCCGCCGAACCAGCCCGTGTAGATGACGCGCCCGGCGGCGGCGGCCTCGACCGGTGCGCCCCGCGGCGCCCCGATGTCCACGCCAGTGTGCATACGCCGGATCCCGAAGATAGGATGCCGGCGGAACCCGAAGCCGGAGGTGATCCCCCCCCGCGCGGGCCAGACGAAGGTCCGCAGGCGAAGCGCCACCGCGGGCTGCAGGCCGGAGCGCGTCTGCGTTCGCAGGATGAGGACCTCGAGCTCCTTCGAATCCTCCTCGAGCTCCCGGACCATCTGCTCGTACGCCGCGCGTTCACGCTGGAGCCGCGTGAGCACCGCGCGCTTGGCCTGTTCTTGCTGGACGATCTCGCGGCGCCGGACCTGCGTCTGCACGGTGATCGTCTCGAGCTGCGCCTGTTCCCGCCGCAGTGTCGTCTGGAGCTTCTGGTACTCGGCGACGTCCGACTCGTAGTCGCTGATCAATCGTCCGTCAGCATGGACGATCGCCGAGACGAAGTGCCACCGCGTCACGAACTCTCCGAAGTCGCTTGCCCCGAAGAGCACGTCGGCGTATCCGGTCCGGCCGTACTTGTAGACGTCCCGGAGGCGCCCGCGCAGCAGGGTCCGATGATCCCTCAGCCGGCGCTCGGCAAGGGCGAGCTGCGTGGCCGTAGCCTGCGCGTTGCCCCGCGTCTGCGACAGCTCCGTGGAGAGCGCGGACAACCGCCGCTCTGCCGAATCCTTCGTCCGGTCGATGTCCTCAAGCTCTCCAAGCACGCGCCGTTCGCGCGTGCGCACCTCCCGCAGTTGCGAACGCGACTGGGTGAGCCGGTTCAGCAGACGGCGCAGCTCCGACTGCCGCTCCTGGAGCGTGCCGGCGGGCGAAGGAGACGACTGCGGCATCGCCGCCGGCGCACTCTGAACCACAATGAGCGCGAGCGTCATGATCACGCCGACGATGCCCGCAGGTCGGACCGCCCCCGTCCGGGTCAGCATCAGGCGGGTCGCCGTGTTGGGTTCGATAGCATCGCCTCAGGCCACCAGGAACCGCCGGATGGCAATCATGCTCCCCAGCACCCCGACGCCCGCTCCTCCGATGAAGACGGCGGTCGCCAGCGGCTGGAGCGTCTCCCGCAGCCCAACCAGCGGAAGGAACGGAAGCGTCGCCTCGAGCCTGGCGGTTCCGATGGCATAAGTGACCGCGAGGATGGCGATCGCCGCTCCCGCCGCGGCCGCGCCCTGCAGGAGGCCTTCGATGAGGAACGGCCAGCGGATGAACCACCGCGTTGCCCCGACGAGCTGCATGATCTCGATCTCCTGGCGCCGGGCGATCACGGTCAGGCGGATCGTATTCACGACGACGATCAGGGCCACGGCGGCCAGGAAGCCGGTCAGCAGCCCCGCGATCAGCCGGACGCTGCGGCTGAGGGCGACGACGCGATCGACGACCTGCCCGCCATAGGTCACCTCGCTCACGCCGGACTGCTTCGAAACTTCGCGGGCCACGGCCGGTGCCACCGCGGGGTCGGTAAGCTGCAGCTCAACGGAATCCGGCAGGGGATTCGTCTTGACCAGATCGTCGAAGGCGGCGGCATCGCTGAGGTGGTTCTGGAGCCGGGCGAGGGCTTCGTCGCGTGCTACGAATCTGGCCGACGCCACTCCCGGCAGGGCGGCCAGGGCCGCCTGTATGCGTGTCCCGCCGCCGGGGGCGAGTCCGTCTTGAAGGAAGGCCACGACTTCGACTTGGGCCTCGACCGCCGCGGCCACGCGGGCCAGGTTGAGTCCCAACAACACTCCAGCGCCGACTACGAGGAGCGCGACCATCACCGTCGTCACCGCCGCAGCGGTCATCAGTCCATTGCGCCGGAACCCGCCGGCCGCGTCGGCGGTGAAGGAAAGCGCGTCTTCGGCGACTCCGCGCAGAAAGCCGAGGGGATGAGCGCGGCTACGCGTCAAGCGCATAGAGGCCCCGGACCTGGTCCCGGACGATCTGGCCGCCGGCGAGCTGGACGACGCGGCGGCGGAGGATGTCGACGACCGTCTTGTTGTGGGTCGTCATGATCACCGTCGTGCCCCTCAGGTTGACGCGGGAGAGGACCTGCATGATCTCCCAGGACGAGTTCGGATCGAGGTTGCCGGTCGGTTCGTCCGCCAGCAGCAGTGCCGGACCGTTCACGATGGCCCGCGCGATGCTCACCCGCTGCTGCTCGCCGCCGGAGAGATGCGCCGGGAGGTGCTGCGCCCGGTCGGCCAGTCCCACGAGATCCAGCGCCCGCATGACCCGGGGCCGGATGGCCTCCCGCGGGGTCCCGATGACCCGCAGCGCGAAGGCGACGTTCTCGAAGACGGTGCGCGCCGGGAGCAGTTTAAAGTCCTGGAAGACGACCCCAAGGCTCCGCCGCAGGCGCGCCACGGCGCCGGCGGCGAGCCTCGTCACATCACGGTTTCCGACGAACACGCGGCCTCGGGTGGGAACCTCGGCCCGATAGAGAAGCTTGAGCAGCGTGGACTTTCCGGTACCGGTAGGTCCAACGATGAAGACGAACTCACCGGGCTCCACGCGGAGGGAGATGTCGCGAAGAGCCACGATCCCGTTCGGATAGGATTTCGTGACGTCCTGTAGGTGGACCATCCGGTGCTCCGACGAAAGGTGCGAACCACTACGGGCGAAGCAGAACGCCGCCGCGTGAGTTCTACGTGGGGCGGAGCACTCCTGCATGCACGCGGAGGGGGTGCTTCCAAAATCAGCGGGGCACCCGCAGTCCCCACGCCTCCAGTTCCTTGCGGAGACCGACATCTGTGAGGTCGAGACCGATCGGTGTGACGGAGATCCGCCCTTGCGCGAGCGCCCACGAGTCCGTCCCCTCCTCATCGGGCAGCGGCGCCGGTTCCCCCGTCAGCCAGTAGTAGATCCGGCCCCGTGGATCGGTCCGCTTCTCCAACCGGCTCACGTAGCGTTTTGTCCCCTGCCGCGTGACGGAGACACCGCCGATCTGGTCGCCGGGGCGATTGGGGACGTTGACGTTGAGGAGGGTGTCTTCCGGCAGCCCCCGCTCGAGGATCGAGCGGGCCAGGCTCACCGCGAACGCCGCGGCCACTGAAAAGATGGGGCTCCGGAACGCGCCGATGCTCACGGCGATGCTGGGGACACCGAAGATCGCGCCCTCCATCGCGCCTGAGACGGTGCCCGAATATGTGAGGTCACGGCCGATGTTCGGACCAACGTTGATACCCGACAGCACAACGTCGGGCCTGTTTCCTTCCAGGAGGTCGAGGATCCCCAGGGCCACACAGTCCGCCGGCGTGCCGTTCGTCGCCCAGGCCCGGACCGGCGAACCAGGGATTGCCGCGGCGTGTGCGCGGAGCGGCTTGTGCAGGGTGATGGCGTGACCCGTCGCGCTGCGCTCCTGTTCTGGGGCCACGACAAAAGTCTCCGCCGCCTCCTCGAAGGCCCGGACGAGCGCGACAAGGCCCGCCGACGAAATCCCATCGTCGTTCGTGATGAGCACGCGCATCAGCGTCCCGGCTCCTCCGCTGTGGCGGTCAAATCCTCCAGCCAGCGCAGGTAGTCGGGGTTCCCGCCGGCGATGGGGACAGCGATCACCTCGGGCACGGTGTAGCTGTGCAGCGCCCGCACACGCCTGGTGAGCGGCTCGAGCAGGTCCTGGCGCGTCTTCAAGATGATGAGCGCCTCGGACGCCTCCTCGACCACACCCTGCCACCAGTACGCCGAGGCGATCGACGGGATCACGCTCGCGCAGGCGGCGAGGCGCTCGCCGACCACCGCCCGGGCGATCCGCGACGCTTCCTCGGCCGACGGCGCCGTGACGAACACGACGAAGTAGCTCATCGCGCGAGCGCGCCCAGCGCGGCCTCAAGCGCCCGGACGGCCTCGGGCTGGAATCCCACCAGGATCACCTTCGCGGGCCGGTCGGCCCGGCGCGCGTGGACACCAATCTCCGCCAGCATGAGTGTGGCCGCTTCCTCCAGCGAGAACCCCCCGACGCCGGTCCCGAGCAGCGGCAACGCGATACTGGACAGGCCCATCTCTTCCGCCAGACGCAGGCTCGAGCGGGTCGCCGACCGGATGGCATCAGCGCCGGTAACAAGATCCGGACCCATCGTCGCGGCGTGGATGACGTGCCTGGTGCGCAGGTGTCCTCCCGACGTCGCCACCGCCTCACCGATCTGGATCGGCCCGCGCGCCATCGCCTCGCGCTCGATCTGCCCGCCGCCGGCGCGCTTGATAGCCCCGGCTACACCCCCGCCCATCCACAGCTGGGTATTGGCAGCGTTCACAATGGCGTCCGCATCGACCGCGGTGACGTCGCCTTGCTGAACTACGACAACCGCGGAGCCGATCAGTCGCTCCATGAGGGTTTCGCTACGTACGGGATAGGAAGAAGACTGAGGGGGGACGTACGCGCAACGTCCCCCCTCAGTCTCCCCCTCTGCGGACGTCAATCCTGCTCTCTCCACCAGTCGGGAGAGACATCCTTGCCGCGCGTGTACTTCCTGACCTGCGGGCGGGCGCCGGCGCGCTCCTTCGCCACCTTCGCACGCAGCTCCTCATACTCCCGCAATCCGGTCAGGACCTTGAGCGTATTCCAGGCGGCCTCCTCGAGTTGCTCCCCGTCGTGAAGGATGAGCTGGAGCAGCGGATCGACGACCCGCTTGTCGCGGAGCCTGGCCATGATCTTGATCGCCAGGCGCTTCACGTCGACATCTTCGTCGCTCAACGCCTTGACCAGATGATCGAGTGCCCCCTCCCCGAGCAGGGTGAACAGCGCGCGCATCCCGAACCGCCGCACCTTCGGGCTGGGGTTCTCGAGCCCCTCCTGGAGCGCTTTCGTCACCTCCGCACGCGGCCGGGCCACGAGGGAATCGATGACATCGCGCGGCAGCGTGATCTCCCGGTCGGCCGCGGCCGGATGCTCGAGGATCCCCCGCTCTTCGAGGCGGGCCAGCGTCGTCACGACCGCCTCCTGCATCCGCGGATCGTCGAGGAAGAGGTTGACCATCGGGCCCACGACGCGCTTGTCGCCGATGCGGCCGAGGACCGAGATCGAGGTCGGCCGGACGTACTGATTCTCATCGGTCATCATCTCGAGCAGCGGGTCGATGGCCCGCGTGCCCATGTCGACGAGGATCTTCCACACCTGGTTGCCGATGCGCCGGCGGAGATTGCGGTCCTTGAAGGCCTCCATGAGGGGCCCCACAGCGTCGCCGCCGATCCGGACCAGCGCGTCCGTGCTCGCCAGTTGCAGCGAGCGCTCCCGCCGCGCCAGTACCCGGATGAGGGGTTCGACGGCCCCTTTGTCGCGCATATCCCGCAGACCGTTCACCGCCTGCAGGACGACCTGCTCGGACCGGTCTCCGAGGGCGACGCGGAGAGCCTCCATCGCCGCGGGTCCGCCGATCCGGCGCAGCGCCATGACGACACTCTTGCGCACGTACTCGTCGGCGTCCTCGAGCGCCGCCGCCAACGCCGACACAGCGCGTTCGTCGGCCAGCTTGCCGAGCTGGTGCGCGGCGTCCGAGCGCACGGTGACGTCATTGCTGCGCAGGCGAGCGATCCACCGCTCGAGATCGGTCTCAGCTGCAGCGTCGGGCATGAAAGACGGTGGGAACCTCCTCTGATAATCTTATCCGACTTCTCCAGGCCCCGGTAGGGCTCCTCTGCTTGAATGTTCACCGGTGCGCGGCTATACTAAACCGGAAACGAACGCAGCATTCATCGTGGAGGTGACACGCACCCGGTGCCTGAGCCCAACGGCCGCGGCGACACAGCGACGACCCGTCCACGATTCGCCCACGAAAGCGAAGAAGAGTTCGCGCGGCTCCTCGATTTCTACGGTATCCGTTGGGAATACGAACCTCGTAGTTTCCCCCTCGAGCGGGACGGTTCCGGCCGTGTAGTAGAGAGCTTCAGCCCCGATTTCTACCTGCCGGACTTCGACCTCTACATCGAGCTAACCACATTGAAGCAGAGCCTCGTCACGCGGAAGAACCGCAAGGTGCGCCGGCTGCGGGAACTCTACCCAGATGTCCGTCTGAAGATCTTCTACGGCCGCGACTACCGCAGCCTCCTCGTCAAGTACGGCCTGGCCCAGTCCTGATGGCGCTGGCCGACCAGCTCGACCGGGTGCTCATCACGGAGGCGCAGCTCCAATCGCGCATCCGTGAGCTCGCCGACGGGATCAGCACGGACTATGCGGGCGAGACGCCCCTCCTCGTCAGCGTCTTGAAGGGCGCGGTCTACTTCCTCGCCGATCTCAGCCGCGCGATCTCGATCCCGATCGCCATGGACTTCATGGCGATCACCTCGTATGGCCCCGGCCGGGGGGTCTCAGGCGCCGTGCGGCTCATCAAGGACCTCGACGAGGAGATCAGCGGACGGCACGTCTTGCTGGTGGAAGACATCATCGACACCGGGCTGACGGCGGCCTACCTCCTCCGCATCCTCGGGGCCCGGGACCCGGCCAGCCTGCGGATCTGTACGCTGCTCGACAAGACGGCGAGACGGATCGTGGATACCCTGCCCATCCACTACCGGGGGTTTGAGGTTCCAGATGTCTTCGTCGTGGGGTACGGACTCGATTACCGTCAGCTGTACCGGAACCTGCCGTTCATCGGCGTGCTCCGGCCCGATCTCATGTCCGCGGAAGGGGGAACGGCGCGCGTCATGTCCGCGGAAGAGGGAGTCTGAGGGGGAACGCCGCGCGTGCGTTCCCCCTCAGTCCTTCGTACAGTGTGCAGGATTGGGCTACCGCGGCCGCTTCTGGGCCAGCTCGAGGCGGAAGACGAACCTGACGATGCGCTGCCGGTCCTCTTCCGCGATGCTGATGAACTGGCTCCCGGCCAGCCAGCGCGATCCACGCAGGATCTCCCGGACGTACTTGACGCGGCACTGCGCGCGGATGGCCTCACGGCCGTCGGGGAGGTTCAGCGTCAGAGCGAACTCCGCTCCGTCCACCACCGGCGGCGGCTCCGGGAAGATCACGCTCACGCCGCCCCCGCTCACTTCCTTGGTGACGCACCGGGCCCGCGACCCGTTCCACTCCAACTCCGCGTTGAGGCTGGCATCGCGGCGCACGAAGTCGCGCCGCTGCGTCCGCGAGGCTTCTTCGTTCAGCCGGACCACGAGATTCGCCGTGTCGTCTGCCTCGCC
Organism: bacterium; assembly: GCA_036523465.1. Classification (GTDB taxonomy): domain Bacteria; phylum Sysuimicrobiota; class Sysuimicrobiia; order Sysuimicrobiales; family Kaftiobacteriaceae; genus Kaftiobacterium. Next base: position 6,313 of record DATDEG010000116.1, on the reverse strand, counting down.
CGGCTCGACGACCTGCACCGCTCCGGAGGCCTCGTAGAGGCCGTCCTTCCGCACGAACGTCAGCCTGACCGCGGGATCCCTGAGGAGCACCTCCGGGTCTAGGACCGGCACGCAGACGGTGAGAAGATGATCATTCCCGATGTCCCGTACTTCACCCGCGAATGTCTCGCCGGGAGGAAGGATCTCGATAAGTACCCGTTCTCCGAGCCGTGGCCAGTACATCGACGCTCCTTCAATCCTCCATGAAACATGCAGGGCGGCCGGTCCGCTAGACAACTGCCCCAAGACGGCAAGACTAGACGGAGTTCGGGCCCTTCTCGTGTGGTCCGTGACGTTCAGGACTCGGAGGACGGGTCAGGCGTGGGCTCTGGTGGCGGGTGGGAGGCGCGAGAACGTCAGTGCGCGCGTCTTGCGAGGCGCACTCCTCGTTCCGGATCCCAGACCGTAATGGTCTGTCCGTCGCCGAACGTGACTAACGACGCCCAGGCGATGTCCAGCGAGAAGAGATGGAAACGCGGCTCCTCGGGTGCCCAGTCGATGCGCGCCTTGATTGCCTCGCGGAAAGCGTCCCGCAGGTCCCGGTCATGGATCTCGATCCCCCGCCCATACAGCTTGAGGTCGCCGCGAGCCGCTTCACGGTCGCATTGCACGGTGTGCACGACCATTCGAGGATCGCGCCGTAGATCGAGGGCTTTCATCGACCGCCACATCATCCCGAGGAAGAGTTGACCGGCGGCAAGATCGACCTCGCACGGGCTGATGCGCGGCCAGCCGTCCTTGCGGTTCGTCCCGACGAGAACCAGTTGATCCTGCTGGAAGCGGCGCCGCCCCTCGGCGGCGAGTTCCGGGCAGGCCTGCTCGAACTCGTCCCAGCGCATCTCTCTCCTCTCCCGGCTGCACCGCGGCGCCCTTCACTCCACGACGGCGTCGCCGGTCCAGTGTCGTCTCACCGTTTGCTGAGGAACCGGTCTCCCAGCCCCACGATCTCGAGGGCCCGGCGAACGATGGGACTGGGGATGATGGTCAGACCGTCGCCGAACCGGTGCTTCAGCCGGCTGAGCGCGGCGATCCCCGTGCTGTCGAAGTAGGTCATCTCACTGAGGTCGAGGGTGAGGGCGGCCGCGTCTTCGGCATGCTCCAGAATGCGGTCGACGAAATGACCGGCGTTAGTGATGTCCACGTCGCCGGACACGCGCAGGACCAGGGGCGTGTCCGAGACCCGCGTGATAATCAGCATGGCCAGGTCAAGGGATGATGTCGTTCGGCACCCGGGGCACCTTCGCCTGCGCCCCCTTGTGCACACGGCGGCTCTCCCAGTGTATCCTGAGGGACAGAATGCCCACGAACGGCGCAACGCCCGCCCCGGCGCGCGATCGCGAGGTCAGTCCGAACTTCATCACCGAGATCATCGATGCGGATCTCGCGGCCGGCCGGTATCCGCGGGTCGTGACCCGCTTCCCGCCGGAGCCGAACGGCTATCTGCACATCGGGCACGCCAAGTCGATCTGCCTGAACTTTGGCCTCGCTCTGGACTACGGCGGCGAGTGCAACCTCCGCTTCGACGACACGAACCCGGAGACCGAGTCGCTCGAATACGTCGAGGCCGCCAAACGCGACATCGAGTGGCTGGGGTTCCGCTGGGCCCAGGAGCGGTACGCCTCCGACTACTTCGAGCAGCTCTATGCCTGCGCGGAACAGCTCATCATGGACGGCCGGGCCTACGTGGACAGCCTCTCGGACGAGGAGATCAGCACGTACCGTGGCACGATCACCGCGCCCGGGAGGCCGAGTCCGTACCGCGACCGTTCGGTCGAGCAGAATCTCGACCTCTTCCGGCGGATGCGGGCGGGCCAGTTCCCCGACGGCGCCCACGTCCTGCGGGCGAAGATCGATCTGGCCAGCCGCAACATGAAGCTCCGCGACCCCGTGCTCTACCGGATCGTCCATGCAGCCCACTACCGCACTGCGGACGCGTGGAGCATCTACCCCTTGTATGACTTCGCCCATCCGATCTCCGACGCGATCGAAGGGATCTCGCACAGCCTCTGCACGCTGGAATTCGAGAATAACCGTGCCATCTACGACTGGCTGCTGGAGCACCTCCGCGGCAAGGCCGGGCTGCCGGAGGACCCCCGTCCGTACCAGTACGAGTTCGCCAGGTTGAACGTCGATTACACCGTGCTCTCGAAACGAAGGCTCATCAAGCTCGTCGAGAGCGGCCAGGTGCGCGGATGGGACGATCCGCGGATGCCCACGCTCTCCGGGCTGCGCCGGCGCGGGGTGACGCCGGAGGCCATCCGGGAGTTCGTCTTCCGCGTCGGGGTGGCGAAGGCGAACAGCCGCGCGGACGTCTCGTCATTCGACGCGGCCGTCCGTGATGATCTCAACGTGCGCGCGCCGCGGGTCATGTCGGTGCTCCGCCCGCTCAAGGTCGTGTTGACCAACTATCCAGAAGGCCAGGTGGAGGATCTCGAGGCCCCGTACTGGCCCCGCGACGTCGGCAAGGAAGGTTCCCGCAAGGTGCCGTTCTCACGGGAGCTCTACATCGAGCACGACGACTTCATGGAATCTCCGCCCAAGGGATTCTTCCGGCTCATGCCCGGCGGCCGGGTGCGCCTCCGCCACGCCTACATGATCCGGTGCGATGAGATCGTGAAAGACGCCGCGGGAGAGGTGGTGGCGCTTCGCTGCAGCTTCGATCCCTCGACGCTGCACGCCCAGCCGGCCGACGGCCGCGTCAAGGGAACCATCCACTGGGTCTCCGCCGCGCACGCCCAGCCGGCCGAGATCCGGCTCTACGACCTCCTCTTCCGCGTCGCCGACCCGGACGCCGCCGAAGGCGAGTTCACCGATCACCTCCGGCCTGATTCGCTCATCACGCTCCGTGGCTTCGTCGAGCCAAGCGTGCTCGACGATTCCCGCGAGACCCGCTACCAGTTCGAACGGCTGGGGTATTTCTGGCAGGATCCGGAGGGCTCGACGCCGGAGACGCTCGTATTCAACCGGATCATCACGTTGCGCGACTCCTGGGCGAAGATCGAGGAGAAGACGAAGGGTTAGCCGGGGCCTGCCTCACGACGATCCTGGAGAAGTACGCTTCCGTACCTGCCCCGATCCACAACGCGATCTGGCCGTGCGTCTGCCCGAGCTTGAGGTCGTAACGATGAGTGTCGGCTGCCTGGCGCCGTTTACGTGGAGCCTGGCGCGGGCGCCGGACACGGCAATCTGGATCGCCGTCCACGCCCCGGGAACGAGGTCCGCGTAGGACTCGTAGACGCCCGGCGTCTCATCTCTCAGCCTGAACCATGGATAGTCGGGATGCGAAATGTATTGTGTCGCGTGGTTCCGGCGCAACTGGTCGTCTGCCCGCCCGTTCGTCGGCCGGAGATAGAAGCACTCGAACTGCGAGGCCCCCTGGGCAACGCGAAATGCGATCCCGACGAACTCGCGCATCGCTTCCGGAGCGCCGGCGCGGCGATCCCCGGCGATCATGGCGTCGATCACCCCGTCGCCTAAGTCCGAACGCTTCGGGACGGCGATGGCCAGCGAACCTAGCCCGAAGGCCTGCAGCACGCGTTGTCCCATCATCTCCCCATCAGGCTCACCGGTGCAACCGGGTGGGGCGGCCGCCGTATTCCGCGGCGGACGACTCAGTGGTGCGGGGCCTCGCGCTCCCCGCAGGCGGCCGCGCGCTGAAGCAGGAGGGCCCGCTCGCGGCCGTTCTGGGTGAGCATGGCCGCGCGCTCGAACTCAGCCCTCGCCTCGTCGAACCGGCCAACCTTTGAGAGAAGATCCCCGCGGATGCTTGGCAGGAGGTGATAGGCTCGCAGCAACGGCTCGACCGTCAGCGCATCGACGAGCTCGAGGCCGGCCTCCGGGCCGAAGGCCATCGCAACTGCCACCGCGCGATTCAGCTCCACGACCGGAGAGGGTGTCAGCTGCGACAGCGCGGCATAGAGCGCCACGATGTGCGGCCAGTCCGTCTCCTCGGGCCTGCGAGCGCGCGCGTGACAGGCGGCAATCGCGGCCTGTAGCGTGTAGGGGCCGAGAGCGCCGCTCAGCCGCTCCGCACGGTCCAGCGCCGTCAGCCCGCGCCGGATGAGCACGCGATCCCATCGTCCGCGGTCCTGATCGAACAAGAGTACCGGCTCGCCAGCCGGGCCGGTCCGTGCCCGCAGCCGCGACGCCTGTAGCTCCATGAGGGCTACGAGACCGTGAACCTCGGCCTCCCCCGGGGCCAGTTCGCTCAGGATGCGCCCCAGCCGTAATGCGTCCTCACAGAGTTCCGGCCGGATCCACGCCTCGCCGGCGGTCGCCGAGTAGCCTTCGTTGAAGATGAGGTAGATGACTTCGAGCACGGATGACAGCCGCGCGGCAAGCTCGTCGCCACGGGGAACCTCGAAGGGAACGTGGGCTTCGCGGAGCGTCCGTTTCGCGCGAACGATCCGCTGGGCGACTGTCGCCTCGGGGATGAGGAAGGCACGGGCGATCTCGCCGGTCGTCAAGCCCCCGAGGAGGCGCAGGGTCAGAGCGACCCGCGACTCCTTGGGAAGCACGGGATGACAAGCGATGAAGGTGAGACGGAGGAGATCGTCGCCGACAGGCTCATCCACTGGGGTCTCCGCGCCCGCCCGGGCTGCCTCCTGTTCGACCTCGAGCTCGCGGGCCAGTTCCTCGTACTTGCGATCGAGCCGCGTACTCCTGCGAAGGAGATCGATCGCCCGGCGCTTCCCGGTGGTCATAAGCCAGGCCCCTGGATTGTCCGGGACGCCGGAGGAGGGCCACTGCTGAAGCGCGGCGACGAGCGCGTCCTGCGCGGCATCCTCGGCAACTCCGAGATCGGGCACGATCCGGGTCAGGCCCGCGATGAGCTTCGCGGATTCGATCCGCCAGACCGCCTCGATTGCACGATGCGTCTCCGCCGTCATCCTCCCGGGCGGCCTCGAGGGCGATGTCCGGTCATGTCGAGATGAGCACGATGGCCAGCACGGCTACGGCGACACCGATCGCCTGCAGGCGCGCCAGATGTTCCTTCGCAATGATGCGGGCCAGGATCGCCGTCACCGCCGGATAGAGCGACACGAGAACCGCGGCGACATCGAGCCGTCCGGCCTGGGTGGCCAACAGGAAGAACAGGTTGCCGCCGACGTCGAGGATTCCGGCGAGAGCGAGCAAGCCTAGGGGAGGAACCTGCGGGAGCAGCGGTCGGTGGGATACAAGGGCGATGGCAACCATCAGTACGCAGATCGTGAGACGTCCAGCCACGAGCGGCCAGAAGATCGCCCCCTCTCCCACCTGGTCGAGCGCGATGAAGAAGCCGGCAAATCCGAGCCCGGCCAGCAGCCCCGCGCCCAAGCCCGCAGGCCGCCCGCCGAGCCGGTCCGGACGCGAGAGCATCCAGATGCTGACGAGCGCGAAGCCGAAGCCCACCAACTGCGTGCCGCGCGGCAACCCCTCGGTTACGGCGGCGAACACCACCGGGATGATCGTCGCCAGCATCGCCGACACGGGGGCCACGATGCCCATGCGCCCGGCCGCGAACCCTCGGAGCAGGAATCCCAGTCCGATCACGCCGGACAGTCCGCCCAGAGCGCCCCACAGAAGATCGGGAAGCGGCGGAAGGCTCTCGAAGCGCGCTAGCGCGGCAAGGGTCAGCGTCACCAGCCCGAAAGCGTAGGAAATCAGGACCGTGTGGAATGGACCGACGCGGCGCGTGGCCACGCCTGCGGTGAAGTCGCCGGATCCCCACGAGACGGCGGCGGTGAGCGCAAACGCTGCGGCAAGCAATGAAGGGGTCCATGGCATGACCGTTACTTAGCCACGGACCCCATCACGCATCAACGCTATCTTGCCCCGCGGCGATCGGTGAGAGAAACGCAGGCTACCGGCTTGCCTGCTGTTTTGCGATCTGCTCACCAATCTGCCGGTGCTGCTCGACGGCGTCACTAGGGCCGAAATCCTCCAGCTCAAAGATCTGGCGCACCTCGACCTCCCCCTCCTGGAAGGGGACGCGCTTGGCCCACTCGATCGCCTCGTCCTTCGACTTCGCCTGGATGAGCCAGAATCCGGCGATGAGCTCCTTCGTCTCCGCAAAGGGACCGTCGACCACGGTGCGCTTCGTCCCAGCATAGCGCACGCGGGCTCCCTTCGAACTAGCCTGTAGCCCCTCGCCGGCAAGCATCACGCCCGCCTTGACGAGCTGCTCGTTGTACTTGGCCATCTCGGCAAGCTGCTCTTCGGTCGGGAGACCGCCCGCCTCGGACTCTTTGTTGGCCTTCACAATCATCATGAAGCGCATGACACACCCTCCCTT
>DATDEG010000115.1:0-1826 GCA_036523465.1 bacterium | reverse complement strand
AGCGCGGGCGAGGGCATCCCCGCGTTCGGCCACCCACGTACACTGCGCCCCCGGGTGGACGCGGCGCGGCGCGCTCGTCCCGTACGGAGCATCGAGGCGGGCGACCTCGGGCTGGGCGATGGCGCGGTCGAAGATCTCGAGCGCGGCACGAAGAAGTCCCGCGGCCTCGCGGGCGGCGGCATGGCCGCGCTGGATGTCGTCGAGGGGTAACGCCGGGTCGACTGTGCGGAGCCAGATGATCTCCTCATCCCAGTGCGCTCCCAGAGCCGTGATCGCTGCCAGGTGCTCGCGCACCGCCTCGACTGCGCTCCGGAGATCGGGTCCGATCACGCTCTGGACTCCCGTCTGTGGATGGTATTTCAGCGTGCCCGCGTAGCGGCGGAATACCGTCGCCGCGGGTTGCAGCGCGCGGGCAAGGCGCAGCGCCTCAACGTGCGCCGTCCGCCATGTGCTCATCCCGCTTCGTTGACCCCTCTCGATGACCATGCTACAGTGATGCCGTCTTTTCCCGAGATCCCCGAAAACAGCCTTATCATGTTCGGGGTAGTACGGCCCCCATCGTCTAGCCCGGCCTAGGACACCGGCCCTTCAAGCCGGTAACGCGGGTTCGAATCCCGCTGGGGGCACCACGGCAAACTTCCTCCGGCGCCCCAATTCTATCTCTTCATGCTTTGCGCTAGACTCCTCTATATGCTTGTCATCACACCCGCCTGGCGATCGGCCTTCCCTGACGCGCATGCCGGCATCCTGGTGATTCGCGGCGTGGACAACCCGCCGGTCCACCCAGAACTGGAGCATCGGAAGCGGGACCTCGAGAATCAGATGCGGGCGCGGTTCGCCGGAGGAGATCGCAGGTCCATCGCGGCGCTGCCTTCTATTCAAGCCTACAACGCGTACTACAAGCCCTTCAATAAGACCTATCATGTGCAGCATCAGCTCGAGTCGATTGCCTTCAAGGGCAAGGATATCCCCAGCGTCGCGGGGCTGGTCGAAGCGATGTTCATGGCCGAACTCAAGAATCAGCTTCTCACGGCCGGCCACGACCTCGATACGGTGCGCCTGCCGATCACGTTGAACGTCTCGGACGGAACCGAACGGTACGTCGTGCTGCGAGGAGAGGACCAGACATTGAAGGCGGGCGACATGTACGTCGCCGACCGGGAGGGCGTGATATCGAACATCCTGTATGGACCGGACCGGCGCACCCGCATCACCCGCGGGACACGCAACGTCCTGTTTACGGTCTACGCGCCGCGGGGGATCCTCCCGCAGGCGGTCCATTCGCACCTGCAGGATATCGGCGACTACGTCTCGACCGTCTCACCGGCGGCGCGGGTTGAGTTGCTCCAGGTCTTTGACGCGGAGAACGCACTATAACCCACCGGCACGGGAACGCGAAGGGCCTGTCCGCGGCAGGCACCGGGTACGATGCTACATACTGGGGCTGCTGGAGGTCCAGATGCGGTTCGGATGGCTTGTCATCCTTCTGATCGTCGCGGCGCAGCCGCCGGCGCTGGGCGCAGGGTGGGTCACGTTCAGCCACCCGAGCCCGCCGTTCTCGATCCAGTACCCGGCAGAGTGGCTGCGGATCAGCGCGGACAAGCTGGCCCTCCTCGTCCTGGTCTCGCCCGACACGCGCGGGCTAGGCCTGGTCGTCGTGGGGGTGCCGATCCGGCGCAGCGAGAGTGTGGAAGATCTCGTGCCCGAATTGCCGCGGATCGTGCCGAGGAGCTTCGCCGACTACCGGCCATTGCGTACGGACCGGACGACCCTCGGCGGACGGCCCGCGATCGTCCACTACTTCACGGGGATCCGGAACAGTGAGC
>DATDEG010000114.1:0-6536 GCA_036523465.1 bacterium | reverse complement strand
GGCCGCCCGGCGACAGCGGAGCACTACACCTCCAAGTACCTCGACGTCCCCGTGACTCCGCTGTACCCGTTCGGCTACGGCTTGAGCTACACCTCCTTCGCCTACCGCGACCTGCGGCTCGCCGCGTCGCGCATCGGACCGGGCGACACGATCGCGGTGTCGGTGACGGTCGCGAACACCGGCGCCCGCCGGGGAACCGACGTGGTGCAGCTCTACGTGCGTGACGACGTGGCCAGTGTGACCCGTCCCGTACGCGAGTTGAAGGGGTTCCGGCGCGTCACGCTCGACCCGGGCGAGACGCGCACCGTGCTGTTCCGCCTCCCGGTGCGGGAGCTGGCATTCTGGAACGCGTCCATGAAGCTCGTCGTGGAGCCGGGCACGTTCCGGGTGTTCGTCGGACCCAATTCGGCGGAAGGGTTGGAAGCCGGCTTCGAAGCCACCCCGTGAGGGGCCCCGCCCTCACTTAGCGTCGAACCCCGCGTACTCCCCCGGCTGGTAGACGTTGCCTTTGTATTCCTGGTCGGCGTGGATGCCGATGTCCGAAGTGTAGTAGCCGCGCACCGTCCACTGCTTCAGCTCGATGAAGAAGCGTTCCGCCTCCGTCTTGGGAGCCGACTCTCCCGCAGCCATGCGGGTGAGTACGGCGACCCGCTGGTCCGGCGTGGCCTCGAGAAACGGCTTCCCGGATAGCTCGTGGGACAGCGCATCCACTGCCTGGAGACCGGACCGCCACCGCGCCCGCCACTCGGGCTCGAGCGATTCCGCCAGACGCGCTTCGATGTATGCGGCCACCCCCGCGGCGCGCGCTCCGGGCGAGTGTTCGTCGGTGGGGATGAGCAGCTCGGTGAGCTCGTCCAGCAGCGCGGACTCCGCCTGGGTGAGAACGCGGGCCGGCGCGCCGGCCGGAACGCGCGCCCCCACCACCCCAACTTTCAGCAACGGGGCGGCCAATATCGCCGCCGTGGCTTCGATCAGCTCGCGGCGCGAAAGATCCTTCTTCTTCATGGCGCCTCCGTCACAGGTTTCCTTTTCCGAACTCGTCGGCCAGGTAGTCGCAGGAGCGCCACGCGAGCGCCATGATGGTCCAGGTCGGGTTCTGGCACGACGCGTTCACGTGGCTCGAGCCGTCCACCACGAACAGGTTCCGGATGTCGTGCGACTGCTGGAACTGGTTGAGCACCGACGTCTTGGGATCGGCGCCCATCCGCGCGGTGCCCAGCTCGTGGATGGACCAGCCTTCCGTGAGGATTTCGCGGTCGACGCCCACCACCTCGACTCCCGCCTCCTCGAGCATCTCGCGCGCCGTCACGACCATGTCTTCGGCCATCTTGCGCTCGTTGTCGCCGAACTGATAGTGGAAGCGCAGCACGGGAATCCCCCAGGCATCCTTCGTCGCGGGATCGAGATCGACGTGGCTCTCGTAGCGGGGCAACACCTCGCCGAACGCGCCCATGCCGATGAACGCCCCCGCATGATCGCGCACGGTCTTCTTGAACCCGGCCCCGAACCCCGGAGTCCCGAAGGCCCCGGGCGGGAACATCTCGTGGCCGCTCGACCCCTCGAAGCCGTAGCCGCGGATGAATCCGGGCTGGCGCTCCTTGAGATTCCGGAACCGCGGAATGTAGAAGCCCCCGGGCCGGCCGTCGTCCAGGGTGTGCGGCTTGCCGACCAGCTCGCGCACCAGGCCGGTGACGCCCGGGCCCATCACGTGCTCGCAGAAGTTGTGGCCGACATGGCCGCTCGAGTTGGCCAGGCCGTTGGGGTGTTGCGGAGACCGTGACAGCAGCAGCAGGCGCGCAGATTCGAGCGTGGAAGCGGCGAGGATGACGACCTTCGCCTTGGCCTCGTATGATCTGTGCGTCACGCTGTCCAGGAAGGCGACCCCCCGCGCCCGGCCCGTGTTCCGATCGACCACCACCTCGTGCGCGATGGAGTTGGTCCGCAGCGTGAGATGTCCGGTGTCCATCGCAGGATAGATGAGCCCGGTGGGTGAGTCGAAGGCGGCGTGGATGTCGCATCCTCCCGGCCGCCGGTTGCAGGCCCCTCGACCGAAGCACTTGCTCCGATACTTGTTGTGCTTGAGGCCGTCCGTGGTGACCCCGGCGCGGTAGGGCGTCAGAACCCGTCCCGTCTTCGCGAGACTCTGCCGCAGCCGGACCTCGGCAGTGTTGAGTTTGGTGGGACGCTGGAACCGGCTGTCGGGCAGGTGCGGCAGGTTCTCGGCGACGCCGGAAATGCCGAGGTAGAGGTCGACCTTGTCGTAATACGGCGCCAGATCGGCGTAGGCGATCGGCCAGTCCTCACCGTACCCGTCGTGGGACTTCGCTTTGAAGTCGTAGTCCGACAGTCGCAGGGCGAGCCGGCCCCAGATGTTGGTCTTGCCGCCCAGCGCGCGGGCCCGCACCCAGGCGTAGCGGGTTCCGGTGTAGGGATGGTCCTTCTCGTCGACCAGGATGTTCTTGACGTAATCCGATCCCGACCATCCCCCGACGTAGGAGTACACGTGCTTGAACGCGGTTTTCTTCGCGTACGGCGGTTGCCGGATCGTGTATTCGTTGAACGAGAGGGCGTGCGATCCCGGCGGGAAGTCGCCCCGCCGCGGATGCTCGTACGGCCACTCCATCGAGCGCAGCTCCCGCTCGATGTCCAGCTTCTTCCCGGCCTCGAGCAGGAGCACGTCCATGCCCCGGCTGGTGAGCACGTGAGCGGCCATGCCGCCGGCCGCGCCCGAGCCCACGATCACCGCGTCGTAGGTTCGCGCGAGGTCGACGTCCTGCAACAGCGGGGGGGCAACCCTTACCAGCGTCATCGGGGGTTTCCTTCTTGCGAAGTCCCGCCGGCACGGCCCGGATCCCAGACCGCCACGCCGACCCGCGAGTCAGCCGTTCCGTAGTAGAGGTACCAGCGTCCGCGAAACGGCACCAGCCCCTCCACGAACGTCGTTCCCTCGACGTACTGCCCCGTGCGCTCGAAGGCTTCGGTCGGCTTGATGAACGGCGCGTCCGAGCGTGCCAACAGATGGACCGGATTGCGCGCGTCGTACAACGCCTGTCCCCCCGTGTAGACCCGGGCCGGCAAACCGGGGTCTCCGTTCTCCCCGCTGTTCCCCGCGTTGTACAGCACCACGATGCCGTGCGGGGTGAGAAGTGCCGGGGGGCCGGCTTCGACCAGCCAGGAGTCGAAGTGCCCCGCGCGAGGGGAGAGCACCTTCACCGGCTTCCCACCGGCGTCCTCCAGCGGCGCCCAATCGATGAGGTTGTCGGAGGTTGCGATGAGAATGTCGGGCACGTTGAAGTACATCCAGTACGTCCCGTTCACCTTGGTCGCGATCACCCGATCCCCCACGGCCCGGGCGAGGATCGCCCCGGACTTGGACTCCATGTTCCGGTACTTCCCCCCGCGGCTGGCGGCGAACGCCGGGCCGTGCTTGGTCCAGTGGATCAGGTCCCGGGACGTCGCGACGGCGAGCCGTGGAATGTCGCGATTCCACTGGGTGTAGGTGAGCACATAGGTGCCGTCTTCCGTCTCGACGACGCGCGGGTCCTCCACTCCTCCGGGCCATTCGTATCCCCGCTGCGCGTCGCGGTCTGGGAAAACCACCGGCGCGCTGCGGCGCGCGAAGCGCAGTCCGTCGCCGCTTTCGGCAAGGCCGATGCGGGACGTGTGATGGCCGATCTGCACGTCGCCGGTGGCGTCTTCGGCGCGGTACAGCAGGTACACCCTGCCGTCTTTCACGACGGCGGCGGGATTGAAGGTGGCGTGTTCCTCCCAGTGCACCAGGGTGTCGTTCATGGGAGAGCGGAACAGGGAGCCCCGGCTGGGCGTGATGACCGGGTTCGCTTCACCGGGCTTGGCAAAGGGACCGAACATCCACTCCACGGCGGGAGAGGACTCGGTCGGCCTGGGAACCGTGGCGGCAGTGCGCCCACAGCCCGGTACGATCAGGATCATGAGCAGAGTCGAGCGTATCCGTCGGAGGACCATCGTCACCATTGCCGGGGCGGTCACCGGAAAATACCACGCACCGCGCCCCACGAACTCGCGATCACGCTTCCGCTTCCTGTCGCGCCCCCCGGTCCAGGTGTAGCTTGGACGAGCACGTGTCCTCCAGCGCCGCGATTCCCATGACCGCGTGGTCCCCGTTTCGTCCGGGCCCGCTCCTGTTCGGGGGCGTCCCGCGAAGGGGCTGCCGTGCCCTCGTGATCGCTCTGCTCATGTCGGCTGGATGCCGCCATGAAGAGCCCCGCCTGTTCAAGCACCTGACCCCGCAGCGGACCGGCATCACGTTCGCCAATACCATCACCACCAACGACTCGGTGAATGTTCAGTCGGACGTCTATGTGTACAACGGCGCGGGCGTGGCCGTCGGGGATATCGACAACGACGGATTGCCGGACCTGTTCTTCAGCGGCAACATGGTCTCGAGCCGGCTCTACGTGAACAAAGGCGACATGCGGTTCGAAGACGTGACGGCGTCGGCGGGCGTGCAGACGACCCGGTGGGCCACCGGCGCCACCATGGTGGACATCAATGACGACGGGTATCTGGATATCTACGTCTCCGTCTCCGGCTCCGAGCGGTCCAAGGGGATGGACCGGGCCAATCTGTTGTTCCTCAACAATCGGGATCGGACGTTCACGGAGGCCGCGGCACGGTACGGCATCGCCGACACCGGCTTCACCACCCACGCCGTCTTCCTCGATTACAACGGGGATGGATACCTCGACCTCTTCTTGCTCGAGAATTCACCCACGGACTTCGCCCGGGGTGTCGCAGACACGCACCCGCTGGGCGTGCCGAGTCAGAGCCCGAGCGGCTGGAATCACCTCTATCGAAACAACGGGAATGGAACCTTTACGGATGTCTCCCGGGAAGCAGGAATCCTGCGGCAGGTCGGGTATGGACTCGGGGCCGTCGCGGCCGATCTGAACCGGGATGGGTGGCCCGACCTCTACGTCTCCAACGACGTCGCACCGAATGACGTCCTGTACATCAACAATGGGGATGGAACGTTTACCGATCGGGCCGGCACGTGGCTCAAGCATACGAGTATTGCGGGCATGGGGGTCGATATCGCCGATTTCAACAACGACGGCTGGCCCGACATCCTGCAAATGGACATGATGCCTGCCGCCCTGGATCAACAGAAGCGGATGAGCGGGTACCTGACCTACGGCAGCCGCGTGGAATCGCGGCGCAGAGGGTTTCGCGACGACTACGAGGCCAACTCGCTGCAATTGAGTAACGGCGCCACGCAGACCGGTGACATCGTCTTCAGTGAAATCGCTCACCTGGCGGGGATCGCGTCTACGGACTGGAGCTGGAGTCCCCTGTTTGCCGACCTCGACAACGACGGGTACAAGGACATCGTTGTCACCAACGGCTATCCCAAAGCACCCAATGATCTCGACTACCAGGCGGCGGTATTGGGGGCACGCCGCGACGGAGATCATCCGAGGGCGCTGAGCCTCCTGCGGGACCTGCGCAGCTACCGGGTGTCGAACTACCTCTTCCGGAACAATGGCGACCTGACGTTCACCGACAAGACCAAAGCCTGGGGAATGGACCAGCCGGGCGTTTCCCATGGCGCCGCCTATGCCGATCTCAACAACGACGGCAGGCTCGACATCGTGGTGAACAACATGGACGCCCCCGCGTCTATTTACGAAAACACTCAAACTACAGACACGGCCCGTCACTATCTGGCAGTCAAGCTCGACGGGGAGTCTCCCAATCGAGCGGGGATCGGAGCGACGCTGATCCTCACCGCCGGGGGAAAGCGGCAGTACCTCTACCACTCCCCGTTCCGCGGCTACATGTCCACCATGGAGACCACCGAGCACTTCGGGCTGGGCGACGCCCAGCGCGTGGACAGCCTGGAGGTGCTCTGGCCGGACGGACGCCGGCAGATCCTGACCGACCTCCAGGTCGACCGGCTGGTGACCGTGAAGCAGGGGGAGGCGGTGTCTGGGGCCCGGTGTCTGGGGCCCGGTTGTAACCCCTGGCCCCCGACCCCGGACCCCGGACACCTGCCGTTCCAGCCGGTGGATCCGCACCGAGCATTGAAGTACCAGCAGCCGGAGCCGTCGTTCGTCGATTACGACGTACAACCGCTCTTGCCGTACGAGCCCTCCCGGCAGGGCCCACCCGTCGCCGTCGCGGACGTGAACGGTGACGGCCTGGACGATGTCTTCATCGGCGGGGCCGCCGGGCTCCCGGGCAAGTTGTTCCTGCAACGAAAGGACGGCAGCTTCGTCGAATCGGTGCAAGGGCAACCCTGGGAGGCCGACAAAGCCTTCGAAGATTGGGGAGCGCTGTTCTTCGACGCCAACGGCGATGGCCGGCCGGACTTGTATGTGGCCAGCTGCGGATATCGGCTGGCGCCGGTGTCGCGGTTATTGCAGGATCGCCTCTATGTCAACCAGGGTGGCGGCCGGTTCGTGAGAGACAGCCAGGCCTTGCCGGCGATGCCCACCTGCACGGCGAGTGTGGCGGCTGGGGACTTTACCGGCGACGGCCGGCTCGATCTGTTCGTG
>DATDEG010000113.1:0-3851 GCA_036523465.1 bacterium | reverse complement strand
CGTCGAAGAGGATGAACCGGCGCCAGCCGGTCTCGTAGGCGTGGACGAGGTAGCGGGCGAGGCTGTCGTCGCCTTCCATCGCGAACCCGCGGGCGTCGACGACCAGCGTCTGGTCATCGCGCTGAGGCGCCGTGAGCATCTCCCGCTGGCTCCAGCCCACGCGTTGCATCATCGCGGCGCCGTCGATCCCGGGTACCTCGCGCAGGATTCCGTAGACCGCCGCATGCAGCATCGCCAGGACCGAGCTGCGCTTCTTCGTGCCGGTCGGCAGCCGCGCGTCCATCAGCCGGGTCAAGCCCGAGAGCGCCGCCGGGCGCGCACCGTCCCCGGACCGCGCGATCGCGCGGATCTCGGAGAGCCAGGCCTCGAGCGCATCGTAGTCCCACTCCGATTGGGCCTCTGCTCCCTGCGCGTACAGGGTATCGGCGGTCGCGATCTGCGGAGCGGGCGCGAGCCGCACCGACGTTGCGCCGCGCGGCCCGGAGAGCGTGGGCGGAGTGGCGATGCGGATGGCCGGGAACCGGTGGACTTGCCCAGGTGGGGTCGTGACGGAGTTGCCGAACTTGTCGGTGCACGTCAGCCGGCCATCCCAACTCACGGTGAACATGAACGCCCCGCCGTCGGTGTACGAGCCGCCGCGCGCGTTCCAATAGCGGTCGGCGATGGGGCTGATCCGCGCATCTTCATGGGAGAGGCTGGCCAGCGTGGCGTCGATCGCCTGCTTCTCACTGGCGACGATCCCCACGGAGACCTCAGCGCCCTCCTGCAGCGCGAATACCTGCGGCCGCAGCATCGAGGTATCGGTGATACCGAGGAGCTGCCACCCCGCCGCCCGGGGGGCCGGTCGCCCACCGGCCGCGGGTGCGACTCCGGCCGTGTGGTCCGCATCCTGCTCCTCCACCAACGTCCTCGCGATGATGAAGAACCACGGGCCGTCAGGCGATCCATGGATGTGGCTGGCCTGGATCGCACGGTAGATCCGCTGCCGCTCAGGCGGGAGCATGAGGAAGTCCCGCTCCGTCGTCGGCGCCATCGCCTCGATGAGGTGCTCCATAGAGTAGCCGCAGGTCCGGCCCCAGAGGTCGAAGAGCAGGACGGCGACCTCGGTGTCGGTGAGGAAGAGCGGAAAGAGATGGCGTTGGGCGAGGTACTCGCTGACCGCGTGATAGTTCGCGAAGTCGCCGTTGTGGACGAGGGCCACGTCGAGGGCGGTGAACGGATGCGCGCCGCCCGGATGCCAGACGCGCCCCTTCGTTGGATAGCGCTGGTGGCCGATCCAGACCCGGGCCCGCACGTCGTCCATGCGATAGTAGCGCAGCGCCTGCTCGGCGTAGCCGACGATCTTCAGCACGAACATGTCGCGCCCGTAGGAGATGACAAACGCGCGCATGGGAGAGCTGTAGAACCGCCGGTTGAGCTCGTACGCCCATTGCGCGACGTATTCGTCCTCTGCTGCTCCCGGTGAGAGGGCCGTGAGCGCGTGCTCCTCGATGAAGCGGGCCAGCACGTCTTCCCGCACCCGCACGAAGTAGCGCCACACGTCCGGAGGCCGGATGTCCAAGCCCGCGATGTCCCGGTAGTCGTCGACCGCGGGAATCGCCGCGCCGGCGTAGACGTCGAAGACGGGATCGAAGAACTGGGCCGTGATCTCGTCGCGCGCCGCGGGATCCAGGAGCGCGATCTGGATGAGATAGGCCCCGCCCAGGGTGGCAGGGTCCACGCCCATCTGCTCGGGCAGCAGTCCTGCCGCGGCGAGCCCGCCGCCCTTCCCGTTACCGCGGTTGTGCATCTGCGCGCAGGGGACGAGGATGTGACGTCCGCGGACCGGCACCGTCGAGGCGAGCCCGACGACGCCGCACCCGCCTTCGGCCTCCGGCCTCGGGGAACTGGGAACGGGGAACGTGGAACCATGACCCGGGGAACCGGGAACACGGAACTGGGAACTATCGGACAGCGTGCGACGAGACGCGATGAGTTGACGGATTGCTTCGTCGGACGGTCTCATGCCGCCGCTCCGTCGTCCCGGGTGAGGTAGACGAGCAGATCGGTCCGGCCCCGCAGGGCGCGGATCGATGGAAGCCCGAGGCGGGCGAGCAACTCCCGGAGCTGTTCGGACCAGGCGCGGTACATGTTGGCGATGCGGCCGGCCGCCCACTGCGGGTCGATGAGCTTCGAGAGCTCGGGGTCGGTCGTGGTGATGCCGAACGGGCATCCCCGGCCCTTCTCACAATCGGCCAGACGCGTGCAGCCGATCGCGACGAGATCGGCCATTCCGATTACGACGCCATCCGCCCCCAGCGCGATCGCCTTCGCGATGTCGTACGGCGTGCGGATCCCGCCGGAGGCCATGAGGGTCAGCTCGTCGCGGATCCCCTCGTTGACGAGGAACTGGTGGACCTTCGGGATGGCGTACTCGATCGGCATCGCGATGTTCTTCTTCGCGATCTCGGGGGCGGCGCCGGTCCCGCCGTAGCCGCCGTCGAGATGGACGACGTGCGCCCCCGCGTAGTAGATGCCGACCGCGACCATGTCGACGTCGGTCGGGGTGCTCACCTTCACGGACACGATGGCCCGCGGGTTCACGGAGCGGATCCAATCCACATGCTTCTTATGATCTTCCACTGAATAGACGCTGTGGAAGGGGAACGGCGAGAACAGCGACGTCCACGCCACGGCCTCACGCATCGTCGCGACGACCTCGGTGGTCTTGCCACCGAGGAGGTGGCCGCCCAGCCCCGGCTTCGCGCCCTGTGCGTACTTGAACTCCACGAACCGGGCGCGCTGGATGGTCTCCTCGCGCACGCCAAAGAGGCCCGTGGCGACCTGCGTGATGATCCATTCGGCGTACGAGGCGAGCTCGTCAGGGTACCCGCCTTCGCCGGTGCTCGTGAACGTCCCAATGGTCTTTGCGGCCACGGCGCGGGCCAGCATCGTCTGGAGGCTCACCGAGCCGAACGACATCCCTCCCCCGTAGAACGGGACCGGGATAGTGATCTGCGGACTGTCCCCGCGACGGTTGAGCTGGAGCGAGAGATCGACGGTCTCAGGCGAGACGGATCCCTCTGGGGTGCCGTCATCTCCATCCTCGAAGGCAAACCGCAAGACGTCGAATCCACCGCCGGAATGGCCGACGCGGAACTCACCGCGGACCGGAGGCCGTCCGGTTGCGGCCTGTGTCCAGGTCGCGGCGAGGAGCTCCTCCGTCCAGCGGAAGTCGCCCTCCTTCGCGACCTCGGCCGGCGCGGTCTCCGGTGGGACTGCAACGCGTCGCGGGAAGAGCGCGCGAAACGCCTCTTCCTCTTGAGGTTGGAAGATCGCCCGGCCGGCCTCCCCGCGGAGCCGCCGTACCTCGCGCATGCCCATCGCGCCGAGGCACTCGAGCAATTGATCGCGCCAGGCCGCCATGAGGTTGACCAGGCGCTGCGCTCCCCACTCCACGGCGAACTCGCCGTGCTCCGCGGAGCAGTGCGTGCGGTCCGCCCACAGCGCGCATCCGAAGGCGACCAGCGCGGCGAGGTCGATCGCGACGAGGTCCGCCCCGCAGACGATGGCCTTCGGCACGTGCTCCGCGGTGGCGATCCCGCCGCTGGCGACGAGGGTAACCTCATCGCGGATGCCCTCGCGCACGAGGTGGCGGTGGACGTCCCGGATGGCGTCGGCGATGAATCCCCGCGTGGATTGTCCGTACTCATCGGCGAACAGATGGATGACCTCGGCCCCGGCCCGCACGAGCCGCTCCACGTGGGTCGGATCGGCGTCGCCGGCCGAGAGATAGCGGCCGACGATGAGATCCGGACGGGCCGCACGGAGCGCCGCGACGGTCGTCTCGTCGCCGCCGGTGATCTCAGCGT
>DATDEG010000112.1:0-12900 GCA_036523465.1 bacterium | reverse complement strand
GGGTCGGGTGGACGGTCTTCCTGGCGCTGCTCACGATCGCCGGGACCTGGCTCATCGCCATCCCGCTTGGGATCTACACGGCGGTGCGTCCCCGGGGGCCCGCGGCCACGGTCGTCAACCTGATCAGCTACCTCGGGCAGGCGATGCCGGACTTCCTGCTGGCGCTGCTCCTGATCGCGCTGGTCCTCAGCCGGGGCGGTACCAACGTCGGCGGGTTGTTCAGCCCTGACTACATCGGGGCGCCCTGGAGCCTAGCGCGCCTCCGGGACATGCTGGCCCATCTGTGGGTCCCGCTGGCGGCGATCAGTCTGGAGGGGGTGGCCGGCCTCATGCGGCAGATGCGCGCGAAGCTGCTCGACGTGCTGGGCGCGGATTACGTCCGCACGGCCCGGGCGAAGGGCGCCCCCCAGCGTCGCGTCCTCTGGAAGCACGCCGTGCGTAATGCGATCAATCCGCTCATCAGCCTGGCCGGGCTCAGTCTTCCGAGCCTGATCAGCAGCACGATCCTGGTCTCCATCGTCTTGAACCTTCCGACCATTGGGCCGTTTCTCTATGACTCGCTGCTGAACAAAGACCAGTACGTCGTCACGACGCTGCTGCTGATCAGCAGCCTGCTCCTGATGGTCGGCAACCTCCTGGCTGATCTTGCCCTGGCCTGGGCCGATCCGAGGATCCGGTACGAATGACGGCCCCCGGCGGAGCACGGCGGGCATCGTCCGGGTGGAGGCGGTTCGGCCGGTCGGTTCCGGGGGTTGTCAGCGCCGCCCTCCTCCTTCTGTTGTACCTCGTCGCCGCGGCGGCCCCGATTTTGGCCCCATACGGCCTCGTCGAGCAGCATCCGGATCTGATCTACCAGCCTCCGCAGCGTGTGCATCTGCTGCGTGACGGCCGTCTGGTGTGGCCGTACGTGTATCCGATGGTCAGGACCCGCGATCCGGTCACGTTCGTGCTGAGATTCCGAGAGGATACGAGCCGGATGCTCCCGATCCGCCTCTTCGTCCGGGGAGACAGCTATTCGGTGTTCGGACTGCGGGGCCGGTGGCACCTGTTCGGGGTGGACGGCGGTTACGTCTTCCTCATGGGCACCGACGGCTTTGGGCGAGACCTCTTCTCGCGCACGCTCGTCGGATCGCAGGTGTCACTCACGGTCGGCGTGGTCGGCGTGGCGATCTCCTTTGGCATCGGCATCGTTATCGGCGGGATCTCCGGGTACTACGGCGGCACGTCCGACACGCTCATCCAGCGGCTGATCGAGATCCTCCTATCCATCCCCCGGTTGCCGATCCTGCTGGCGCTCGCCACGGTGATCCCGCCGTCGTGGCCGAGCTCATACGTCTACGTGGGGATCGTCGCCGTGCTCAGCCTCATCGGGTGGGCCGGTCTGGCCCGCGTGATCCGCGGCCAGGTCATCGCCATGCGCGATCTGGAGTACGTGACCGCGGCGCGGGCGCTGGGGTTGCGGGACCTCCCCATCGTCCTGCGGCACATCATGCCGAACCTGAGCTCATACCTGATCGTGACGGCGACGCTGGCGCTCCCCGGGTACATCCTCGGCGAGAGCGCCCTATCCTACCTCGGGCTCGGGGTCAAGGAACCGATGGCCTCGTGGGGATTGCTCCTCCGTGACGCGCAGAACTTCCGCGCCCTCAACCTCCATCCGTGGCTGCTCATCCCGGGCGCGTTCATCCTCATTTCTGTCATGGCGTTCAACTTCGTGGGCGACGCGCTCCGCGACGCGGCGGACCTGCAGAGCCTCTAGAGTCACCCCTCCGGCCGGGCCCGCTCAGAGATCTCGAGACCAAGACCGGTACGTGCGCCAGATCTGAAATCCAAACCGCCCGTAATACTCGACCAGGGTCGTCCAGTCGATCACCGCGTGCTCCACGCCGCCGCGGCGGAGATGTTTGAGGGCGAACGCGAGGAGCGCCCGCCCGAGCCCCCGGCCGCGGTGTGCCCGGTCTACGCCGATCGGCCCGAGGCCCCCATACCGGCCCCCGATGGCCTCACGCCAGTAGATCGACGGGCCGATGCGGCGGGATCCCTGATGGTAGACGTGACAGAAGCCAATGACGTCCACGCGTCCTTTGATGATGAGAACGTCGGCGGGAGCCGGCTCGACCTGAAGCCGCTGCTCGGTCTCGTAGGCCCACCGCCCGGGAAACTCGCGGCCCACGAAGCGGAGCAGGGCGGGGACGTCGCCGGACGTGCAGGGTTCGATCGTCGCCCCCGCGGGAGGCAAGGCACGCTCCGCATCCTCGGGTGCGAAGGCCTGCCGAAGATCACCGAGGAGATCGTGCATGACGCCGCCCGGCCGCAGGCCCGCGGCCTTGAGCGCGACTCCGAGAGCTGGGTCATCTTCGGGAGCGCCGGGAAAGAAGTGCGACGGATCGCCTCCGTAGCTGATGCGCCTGAGGCCGTGTCCCCGCATCCATCCCAGCGCGCATTCCAGCAACATGGGTGCAATCTCTTCCTCACGGTCGGGCTCGACGAGAAGGAAGCTGATCCAGCCGTGGCGGGGCTCCTGTCCGGTCCAGGCCGGTGGATCGTCGGGGACCTTGAGCGCAAGGCCTCCGACGACCGTCTCGTCCGTGTGTACCACCCAGCATCGATCCGTGTGGAAGTGACGTGGATCGCCCGCGGTATTCTGCCGCCACAGGGCGTCTTCGAGCGGGAATGTCCGGCCCCAGCGGCGTGACCACAACGCCAATAGACCGGGGACGTGGCTGGATTCGAACGGGCGGAGTGCGAGCACTACCCTCGGGGCTCGAGGCAGGCGGTAAGGTGCCGGTGTAGTTGCTGGTTCATGCCGTGGGGGTTCCGTTCCCTGTTCCCCGTTCCCTGTTCGCCTGCTATAATGTGCCTCGGCCGGATACCCGGCCGTTTCCTTTGGAGGCGGCAACCCATGGAACGCGTCAATCTCGAAGCGAAAGTCCGCGCCGGCACCGGCACGGGGCATGCGAAGAGGCTCCGCCGCGCCGGTCAGGTTCCCGCGGTGATCTACGGACGGGGAATCGACGCCACCACGGTCATCGTCGACGCCAAAGCCTTGCGGGGGGCGCTCCACACCACCGCGGGCATGAACGTCCTCATCGACCTCACTGTCGGGGACGGCGTACAAGCGGCGCGAACGGTCATGGTCAAGGATGTCCAGCGGGATATCTTCCGCCGCGACATCATCCATGTCGACTTCACCACCGTGAACCTCACCGAGACCGTGGAGGCGCATGTCCCGATCGTCTTCAAGGGCACGCCGAAGGGCGTCACGGACGACGGCGGCGTGTTCGAGGCGCATCTGCGCGAGGTCGTCGTCGAGTGTCTGCCCACGCAGATTCCGGAGCGCATCGAGTTCGACATCTCCGATCTGCCGCTGGGCAAATCCGTGCACGTGAGTGACCTTGTCCTCCCTGGGGATGTGACGCTCGTCAGCGAGCCCGAGGAGGTCGTCGCCACCGTCGTGGCGCCGCGCGTGATCGAGGAGGAGGTACCCGCCGCAGCGCCGGAGGCTGCCGCCGCGGCCGCCGCAGCGCCGGAAGGGGCCGCCGAGGGTGCGGAACCCAAAGCCGAGGGGAAGGGCAAGCCTGCCGAGGCCGAAAAGAAGGAATAGCCAGGTCGCAGGTGTTGATGTGGTCGGGGGCGCTTCACCATGAGCGCCCTCTTCTTATGGCATGGAACTTCCGTCACGTGGCACGGAACTTCCGTCACGCCGTAGCGCCTCCAGGCGCGTGAAGCGGTCCGGACATGAAGCTCATCGTCGGATTGGGAAATCCAGGGCGTCGCTATCGGGGGACGCGCCACAACGTCGGCTGGGAGGTCATCGCGCGCCTCGCCGGCCGCGCCGGCATCCGGGTGAACGAAGACGAAGGATTCGCGGAGGTCGGTCGCGGGACGATCGGAGGCCGCCGTGTCCTGCTGGCACGGCCGTTCACGTATATGAATGTGAGCGGAGAAGCCGTCCGGGATCTCCGCCGCCGGCATCGCCTGCGGCCCGAGGACATCTTCGTCGTCGTGGATGACATCGATCTGCCGCTTGGCCGGCTCCGCTTCCGGGCAGGAGGCAGTGCCGGGGGTCACAATGGGTTGAGATCCGTCATCGAGGCGCTGGGGACGACTGAGTTTCCGCGGCTGCGTGTGGGAATCGGCCGGCCGCCGGAGGGGACCGACCCCGCGGAATTCGTCCTCACGCGGTTCACAAGCGAAGAAGCGCCGGTGGCGCAGGTGAGCATCGAGCGCGCTGCCGACGCCGTCGAACTGGCCATCACGGAAGGGCTGAGCGCCGCCATGAACCGGTTCAATGCGCGTGGTGGCAATGGTGACGCCCGCGATGATGGTGAATCTCGAAGTGGCTACGCCAAAGCCCGGAGCAACGATGACAAGCGCTGAGCCGGTCATCGAGACCTCGCATCTCGGCAAGTGGTACGGCCGCCGGCGCGGGATCGAGGACGTGACGTTCTCCGTGCCGTCCGGCGAGATCTTCGGCTTCCTCGGCCCGAACGGAGCGGGAAAGACGACCACGATTCGGTGCCTCCTCGGGTTGGTGCGGCCGCAGCGCGGTACGAGCCGGTTGCTTGGAAAGCCCGCCCACCGCATCGATCGCGCCCGGTTGGGCGTCGTCCCGGGCGAGCTGAGCATGTTCGAGCGGATGACCGGACTGCAGCTGCTCGACTACCTCGCGGCGCTGACCGGGCGGCGACCGACGGAGCGGGCCGATCTGCTGGCACGCTTCGCCCTCGGCTCCTCCGACCTCGCGAAGCCCATCCGCCACTACTCGCGGGGGATGAAGCAGAAGCTTGGGATCGTCCAGGCGCTCCAGCACGCGCCTGAACTGCTGATCCTCGACGAGCCGGCTGAAGGGCTCGACCCGCTCATGCAGCAGGAATTCTATCTGCTGCTGGGCGAGCTCCGTGCCCGCGGCCGCACCGTGTTCCTCTCGTCACACCTCCTGTGGGAGGTCGAGCGGACGTGTGACCGCGTGGCCATCATCCGTGAAGGGTCTCTGGTTGCGCTCGAGCGGATCGATACGCTTCGAGCGCGCAGCGTCCGGCGCGTGGAAGTGCATTTCGTGGATGCCGGCGAGGTCGGCCGGTTTGCCCCCCCGTCCGGTGTGGTGGTGGAGCAGGCGCAGGGTGCCCGGGTCACGCTGCGTGTCCCCGTGCCCCAGATCGGGGCGACGCTGGCCGCGCTCGCCGCCCGGCGCGTGCATGATCTCGTCTGGGAGCGTCCGTCCCTGGAGGACGTGTTCCTGGGTTACTATCGGGAGCCGCCCAATGGGCGCTGAGTTTGCCCGCCGGCTCCGCTTCACCGCCCGGGCACTGACGATCTACGTCGCCGCCGCGCTCCTGTTCCAGTACCTCATTGTCCTCGTGTTCCGGTCGATCGACGTCGGCGCGCTCGGACCGGTGATGGAACTGCTGCCTCAGAGCGTTCGGGCGGTGATCGGCGCCCAGGTCGCCGAGTTGCTCTCCGCGCGAGGGTTCCTCGCTTTCGTGTTCGTCCATCCCGTGATGATCGTCCTCTACCTGGCGTTTGTCATCGCGTTCGCCTCGGGTGCGCTGGCCGGCGAGATCGAGGAGCGCAGCATCGCGCTCGTCCTGGTCCGGCCCCTGACCCGGAACCAGATCGTCGGAGGGGTCGCGCTCACGCTGCTCCTCGGGACGCTCCTCTTGATGGGGGCCTTGTGGGTGGGGACGGCGGTGTGGGCGACGGTCTACGGCATCGGACCGGTCGACCTCACGGCCTTTGCCTGGGTCGCGGGGACCGGTCTGGCTGTGGTCTGGTCGATCGCCGGCGTGTCATTGCTGGCCTCGGCGGCGACGAGCGAGGCCGGACGCGCGGCGGGTCTGGGCGTCGCGTTTGCGATCGCCGCCTACTTCGGCAACTACCTGGCGAACCTCTCGCCCGACTGGCGGTGGCTCAAACCGTACGCGATGTTCGGCTACTGGGATCCTCAGGAGATCGTGCGGCGGGGCGGAGGGCAGTGGCCGGATCTCTACGTGCCGCTCGCCGTCGCCATATCCGGCCTGATCCTCGCGCTCATCATCTTCAATCGCCGCGACATTGCCGTGTAGGCGCGATTGACTATAATGTCGGAGGGACCCCCCGGCGCATGAGTCCCCGCTTAAACCTGCTGAACCACCCGGTCTAGGAGGCACGATGAGCGAAGCAACGATCACCCTGCCGCAGTTCGGCTCCGTGGAAACCACACTGTTGTGGCTGGTCCTGGCCAGCGCCGTCATCGCGCTCCTGTACGGCTGGTACCTGCGCCGGCGCGTGATGGCGCGCGACCCCGGTCCGGCGTCGATGGTCGCTGTCGCCACCGCGATCCAGGAAGGCGCCATGGCATACCTGCGCCGGCAGCTACGTACGATGCTGTTGTTCATCGTCGTGGTGACCGCCGGACTGTATCTCATGTACCGCCCGATCTACGCGGAGCGTCCCGATCTGGCGATCGGGATCGCCGCGGCGTTCCTGCTCGGCTGCTTCGCCAGCTACGGGGCGGGGTTCGTCGGCATGACCTCCGCCGTCCACGGCAACGTCCGCGTTGCCAACGCCGCCCGAGCCAGTTATCGCGAGGCGCTCCATGTCGCCTTCCAGGCCGGGACCATCTCCGGCATGTTCACCGTTGGACTGGGCCTGCTCGGGGCGACGATCCTGTTCATGCTGTTCCGCGAGAACGCCATGCGCGTGCTGGTCGGCTTCGGTTTCGGAGGATCGCTCGTCGCCGCGTTCATGCGCGTGGGCGGCGGGATCTACACGAAGGCCGCGGATGTCGGCGCGGATCTCGTGGGCAAGGTCGAGGTCGGCATCCCGGAGGACGACCCGCGGAACGCCGCGGTCATCGCCGACAACGTCGGGGACAACGTCGGTGACTGCGCCGGCATGGCGGCGGACGTCTTCGAGAGCTACGAGGTGACGCTCGTGGCGGCAATCATCCTCGGCGCCGCCACCTTGCTGGATCCGGCGTTCGTTTCCCGTTACGGCGGGATGGCCGCAGCGGGGGCGTTCGCCCTGAAGCTGATCATCTTCCCGCTGCTGGTGCGGGCGATCGGGGTCTTCGCGTCAATGATCGGGACGTGGGTGGTGCGCGGCAAGGACGAGGAGATCGGTGATCCGATGCGACCGATCAACATCGGGTTCTGGACGGCGGCGGCGGTTTCCGTCGTCGGCTTCGGGCTTGTCAACGTCCTCTACCTTCGGGATCCCACCACCGGCGCTCCCGACTTCCGTTTCTTCCTCGCCACGTTGACTGGCATCGTGCTGGCCCTGGTCATCGGCTGGCTCACCGAGCTGTTCACGCATCCCGACCGCAGGCCGGTAACCGAGATCGCCTACGCGACGAAGACCGGTCCGGCGACGATGTTGCTCACCGGGTTGGGCACCGGGCTGGAGAGCACGGTGTGGGCCATTCTGGCGATCGCGCTGACGCTGGTCGCCTCGTTCACGATCTTCGGCGGCAGCGTCGCGCTGGCCGCTTATGGGATCGCGCTGTCCGGGCTGGGATTGCTCACGACGACCGGCTTCATCCTCGCCGAGGACACGTTTGGGCCGATCGTGGATAACGCGAACGGCATCTTCGAGATGTCCGGCGTCGAGCGCGGTGAGTCGCTCGCGGGCCGCATCGTCGGCCGGCTCGACCAGATCGGGAACACGACGAAGGCGCTCACGAAAGGCTTCGCCATCGCCACCGCGGTTGTTGCCGCAATCGCCCTCTTTCGCTCATTCATCGACGAGGCGCGGCTCTTCCTGACGGTGCAGGAGCTCGCCGCGGCCGGCGCGGGCCAGGTCGGCGACCTCCTTGCGCGCGTCGGCATCCAGGTGAATCTGCCACTTGTGTTCATCGGGCTGTTGATCGGCGGCGCCGTGCCGTTCCTCGTCTCGGCCTTCCTCATCCGCGCCGTCGGCCGCTCCGCGTTCCTCGTCGTCGAAGAGGTGCGCCGGCAGTTCCGGGAAATTCCCGGTCTGCTGGAAGGGAAGGCGCGGCCAGACTACTCCACGAGCGTGGACATCGTCACCAAAGCGGCGCAGCGCGAGCTGCTCAGCCCGGCTCTGATCTCCATCAGCGTCCCGGTCCTCGTTGGCTTCGGGCTGGGCGCCGCCGCGCTCGGCTCCTACCTCGCCGGGGCGATCCTCACGGCGCAGCTGCTCGCCGTGTTCATGGCGAACACGGGCGGTGCGTGGGACAACGCCAAGAAGAAGATCGAGGACGGCTACCTCGGCGGGAAAGGCACCGACGCCCACAAGGCCGGGGTCATCGGTGACACCGTCGGCGACCCGCTGAAGGACACCGCAGGGCCCGCCCTCAATCCGCTGATCAAAGTGATGAACCTGGTGGCGATCCTCATTGCCCCGATCGTCATCCGGCCGCTGAGCACCGGCGTCCGGGTGACGGTCGTGGTCGTCGCGCTGGCGTTCGCCGTCGTTGCCGTCATGCTCAGCCGCCGCAGCTGGATCACGGAAGAGGCCCCGGTCACGGCACAGCCGGCCGCCGCCAAGGTGAAGTAGCCGGTTCTCAGTTGACCTTGATCGGAAGACCTCAGGAAGGTGCCTCCCCTGCGGGCCGATAGGCTAGAATAACCACGTGCCTGATGCTCCCTCCGCCGCCTTCGTAGCCGTTCCTTCTCACGTCCCGCCCTTCGCCCCGTTCCGGCATCGGAACTTCCGTCTCCTCTGGACGGGCCTCATCGTCAGCAACACCGGATCCTGGATGCAGTTCGTGGCGCTGGGCTATCTCGTCGACCGCCTCACCCACACCCCCCTCTACCTGGGGATCCTGGCCACAACGCAGGCCATCCCGCGGATCCTCTTCGCCCTGCTGGGTGGCGCCGTGGCCGATCGCATCGACCGCCGGCGGCTGCTGTTCTGGACGAACCTCGTGCTCATGGCCACCGCGGCGTTGCTCGCCGCTCTCACCATGTCCGGCCGGATTGAGATCTGGCACATCCTCATCATCGCCGCGATCAACGCGTTGGTGCAGTCGTTTGACATGCCGGCCCGGCACTCGATGGTGCCCGTGCTCGTCGAGGAGCATGAGGTCCTGACCGCCGTCAGCTTGAACTCGGTCGCCTACAACGGCGCCGGCATCTTCGGCCCCTCCATCGGCGGTGCGGTCATCGCCGCGATCGGAGAGGCCGGCTGCTTCGTCGTCAATGCGATCTCATACCTGGGCGTGCTCTCCGCCCTCGCCTTTATGGCGCTCCCCCGGCGGGAGTCGGTCGGCGGCGTCCGCTTCACCGAGGACGTCCGCGAAGGCATGCAGCTGCTGCGGCAGCACCGACAGCTCGTGTTGTTCTTGGGGAGCGTGCTCGCTTTGAGCTTCTTCGGCCGGCCGTATATCCGGATGATGCCGGCGTTCGCCCGCGAGGTGCTGCACGTGGGCGCGACGTCACTCGGATTGCTGCAGAGCGCCCCCGGGGTGGGGACGGTCCTCTCCGTCCTGCTCGTCGGCCGGCTATCGGCCGCGCGGGGAAAGGGCGGTCTGCTCGGCGGCGCGATGGTTGCCTTCGGGCTGCTCGTGGCCGTGTTTGGGATGCTGCGGTCGTTCCCGCTCGCCCTGCTGCTGCTGATGGCGATGGGCACGATGCAGACGATGGCTCTGGCCTCAGCCAACGCGCTCGTGCAGCTCACAGCCCCTCCGCACGCTCGCGGCCGGGTGATGGGTTTCTACAGCATGGTCGCCTTCGGCGGGTTTGCCCTCGGCAGCCTGCCCGTGGGGGCGGTGGGGGACGCCATCGGAGTCGGCGCGGCGCTGTCGGGAGGCGGCGTGCTCCTCGTCGTCACCGCGCTCGCCCTCTTCCCCCGTCTGCGGCGGTTTCAGTAAGGCTCGACCGCATCAAGGTGCGTCAGAAGAACCTTACGCGTAGCGGCCGAAGATCAGCGTCGCGTTGATGCCCCCGAAGCCGAAGGAGTTGCTGAGGATGTAGTCCACCGCGGCTTCGCGGCCGGTGTGCGGGATGTAGTCGAGGTCGCACTCCGGGTCGGGCGTCTCCAGGTTCAGGGTCGGCGGCAGGTAGTGGTGGCGGAAGACGAGCATGCAGATGGCGGCTTCGATGGCACCGGCCGCCCCGAGCGAATGGCCGTGCATCGCCTTCGTCGCGCTCATCGGGACGTGATAGGCATGCTCACCCAGGACGGCCTTCACGGCTTTGGTCTCCGTGCCGTCGTTGAGCGGCGTGCTGCTCCCATGCGCGTTCACGTATCCGATCTGCTCCGGCTGCAGCTCGGCTTCGGCCAGGGCGAGGCGCATCGCCCGTCCGGCTTGGTGCCCTGAGGGCAGCGGCGCCGTCATGTGGTAGGCGTCGTTCGTGCTGCCGAAGCCGAGGATCTCACCGTAGATCGGCGCATTGCGCCGGACCGCGTGGCCGAGCTCTTCGAGAACGAGCATCGCCGCGCCCTCGGCCATGACGAAGCCGTCGCGCTCGCGGTCGAAGGGCCGGCAGGCGTGGGAGGGATCGTCGTTGCGCGTCGACATGGCGCGGATGAGGTCGAACGACCCGAAGATGAGCGGGGAGACGGGACACTCGACGCCGCCGGCCAGCATGACGTCGGCCTGTCCCGTCTTGATCCACCGGAACGCCGAGCCGATCGCGATCGGCCCCGAAGAACAGCTGTCGGAGTTCGCGCTGGTCGGACCGGTGAGGCCGTGCTCGATGGCGATGTTGCATGAGGCCGAGCCGCTGAACACGGCGAGCGCCAGCGTCGGGCGGATCCGCCGCAGGCCCTCGCGGAGGAAGATCGTGTGCTGCTCTTCGGCAAACGCGCCCCCGCCCAGTGCCGCGCCGACGAACACCCCGCAGCGATCCCGGTCCTCGTCCTCCAGATGGAGCCCGGCATCTTCGACCGCCTGCTTGGCCGCGGCAACCGCGAACTGGGCGAACCGGTCCAGTCGCCTGGCCCGCTTCGCGTCGACGTAGACCAGCGGGTCGAAATCGCGCACCTCGGCGGCGATCCGGCTGCTGAACCCGTTGGGATCGAACCGCGAGATGCGGTCTACGGCTGAGCGCCCCGACCTGATCCCCTCGAGCAGCCCGGCCGGGCCCGACCCGATGGGGGTGATCGCTCCGATACCGGTGATGACGACGCGCTGCATCTCTCACCTCACTCCAGGAGTTCCTTCACGCCGCGCAGCGTGGCCTGCGCGATCCAGTCGATGAACACGGGACCGATGATGACGTCGCTCACGAACCGCCCCACCAGCGGCCAGGACAAGACGAATTCGTGGTCGATGCGCAGGTGGGTCACGGTGTCGGCCTCCGGCCGGAGGCGCCACTCGACGACCATGCCACGCGTGAGCCCCCCGAGATGACGGAATAGGATGCGGCGCTGCTCTGGGAAGCGCTCCTGTCTGGCCCGCCAGCGGGCCGGCCATCCGCGGATCCGGCCGCCCATCTCGAACAGCACGGTGTTCGGCGTTCGTTCGAGGACACGGCACCAGCGATAGGCTGGGTGAAGTTGGGGCCAACGCTCGACATCGGCGGCGAGGGCAAAGATCGCCTCCGGGGCTGAGCGGACGACTGTTTCATGTGTCGTGCGCATGTGCCCCGGTGAGGAGACGGATGAGATAGGGCAGCGAGAAGACGGCGCCCGCGGGAAGCACGTCGCCCGTCGCGCCGAGGAGCGTCTGAGCCGCGGTAGGATCGCTGCGCAGCCGGCGCACGAGTCGCGGGGCGACCCCGCCGCGTAACGCCAAGGCTGTCACGGCTTTCAGGAGGCGGAGCCTCCCGCCGAGCGCCCGGGCGCGCTTGCGAGAGTAGCTTCCCAAGGACTCCACCGTGTACGCGCCACGCTCGAGGGCCGTGGCGGCCTGCTCTGAGGCAAGCAACCCTGACTGCAGCGCGAAGCAGATCCCTTGTCCGGTGATCGGCTCGATCTGCAGGGCAGCGTCTCCGGCCAGGAGCGCGCGCGCGGCAACGGGCCGCCGCCAGGCAAACCCGACAGGCCCGGTGACCCGGAATGGAGTCTCCCGCGTCCAGTTGCGCATTTCGTCCCGGAGCGCGGGAAGATCGCGGACGGCGGCCGCGAACGCCGCCTCCACGGTGTGCCCGCGCATCCGCTCGCGGGGCAGGGCGAGACACACGTTGGCCGAGCCGTCCCCGAACCGTGCCACGCCTCCATAGAAGCCGTCGCCGAGATGCAGTTCACCCGCGGGTCCGCCCGGGACGCCCGAAAAGTAGGCCCCCGCCGTGTAGCGGCCCTTCGGGAGCGCGTCGAGCAGTCCAAGCCGGCGGGCGACGACCGAGCGCATGCCGTCGGCGGCGATCAGCAGATGCGAGCGGAGACCGGTTCGCCGCGCTGGGCCGGTGACCGAGACGGATTCGTCGATGGTCACGCGGTCCACCTGGAATCCTTCGACCAACGCTGCTCCGTTGCGCACGGCCCGTTCGACCAACACCGCGTCCAACCGCCGTCGCGGGATGAGCAGCGCCCGGCCTGTCGGAAACGGCGCGGAGAAGGCCACGCCGTCCTGCGCGACGATTGTCATCCCGTCGATGATCCCGGCACCCTGCGCGATGACCTCGGGGAGGACGCCCAGCATCTCCAGCAGACGGACAGAGCCGGGATCGCAATAGTCTCCGCAGGGTTTGTCCCGCGGAAATCGCGCGCGGTCGAGCAGGGCGACGCGGTGCCCCTGCGCGGCCAGCGCCGCCGCGGCCACACTTCCGGCGGGGCCCGCGCCGACGACGACGACGTCGAGGGTGTTCACGCCATATCCTCCCGGGAGCGCGTGCGAGCGATGACGACGAGAGCGTTCACTCCGCGGCCCCGGGAGATTGCGGGAGCGATGGCGCGCGCACGAGCGCGATTCGGAACATCGGATGATGGTGTAGCCTGACATCCCTCAATCCGGCGGAAGCGGCCATCTCCCGGAACTCGCCGGGGGTGAACGACCGGAGCACGGAGAGCGGC
>DATDEG010000111.1:0-13456 GCA_036523465.1 bacterium | reverse complement strand
ACGCGGATCCGCGTCGCACCCACGGGGACGCTGGAGCAGATCCTGCTTGGACCGGCCGTCACCGATGACGGCTCGCAGAATCTCGCCGAAGCGCTGCGCACCGCGATGGGCATGTGCGGCGCGCGCACGATTCGCGAGATGCACGCCGCCGAGGTGATCATCGCGCCGACGCTCGCCAGCGAGGGGAAGGCGATGCAGTTCTCCCAGAAGGTGGGGCAGGGGCGGTGACGGCGCCGGGTCGCGGGAACGCGGGGACGCGCGAACGCGAGCCCGACCCAGTCATCGCCGGAGCCCTCGCTCCGTCGTTCCCCCGTTCGTCCGACGTGGATACCGTTGTCGTCGTGGATTTCGGGGCGCAGTACGCCCAGCTCATCGCCCGCCGGGTGCGGGAGAGCCGCGTCCGCAGTCTCATCCTTCCGTACACCATCCCCATCGCCGACATCATGGCGCTGCGTCCCAGGGGGATCATCCTCTCCGGCGGTCCGGCCAGCGTATACGAGGTGGAAGCACCGCGCGCCGACCCCGCGCTGTTCCGCAGCTCCGTCCCGGTGCTGGGGATCTGCTATGGGATGCAGCTCATGGCCCACGAGCTCGGCGGGCGCACCGCGCCTGCCGGCCAGCGCGAGTACGGCCGCACGCGGCTGTTCGTCGAGGACCGGATCGACCTCTTCTCGGGACTGGAGACGAAGCTGCTGTGCTGGATGAGCCACGGCGACTCCGTCGTGGATCTTCCCGATGGATTCCAGTCCCTGGCCCGCACCGATCACAACCCTGTCGCAGCGATGGCGGACCGTACCCGCCACCTCTACGGTGTGCAGTTCCACCCTGAGGTGACGCACACGCCGTGGGGGAGCCAGGTGCTCCAGAATTTCCTATTCACGGTCTGCGGGTGCCGCCCGGAATGGACGATGGCGTCGTTCATCGAAACACAGACGGCCGCACTCCAGGCAACCGTCGAGGTGGGCCGGGCGATCTGCGCCCTCTCCGGCGGTGTCGATTCGGCCGCCGCCGCGGCGCTCGTCCACCGCGCCATCGGCGAGCAACTCACCTGCATCTTCGTCGATCACGGATTGCTCCGGAAGGGCGAACCTGAGCAGGTCGTGCGGATGTTCCGAGATCACTTCCGGACCCGCCTGGTGCACGTCGATGCACGCGAGCGCTTCCTCCGGCGCCTGGGAGGAGTCACCGATCCCGAGATGAAGCGGCGGCGCATCGGGGAGGAGTTCATCGCCGTCTTCGAAGAGGAGGCGGGGAAGCTCGGGGCCGTGGACTTCCTCGTCCAGGGGACCCTCTATCCCGACGTCATCGAGAGCGGCACCCGCACCGCCGCCCGTATCAAGACCCATCACAACGTCGGCGGGCTTCCGGAGAGGTTGCAGTTCCGTCTCATCGAGCCGTTCCGCGAGCTCTTCAAAGATGAGGTCCGCGAAGTCGCCCGCCAGTTGGGGCTGCCCGACGAGATGGTCTACCGGCATCCGTTTCCGGGCCCGGGGCTGGCGATCCGGATCCTCGGGGAAGTCACCCCCGAGCGCCTGGAGATCGAGCGCACGGCTGATGCGATCGTCCTCGAAGAGTTGCGCGACGCCGGGCTGATGCGCGACGTCTGGCAGGCGTTTGCCGTGCTGCTTCCCGTTCAGTCCGTCGGCGTCAAGGGCGACGCCCGGACCTACGGGCACACCGTGTGCATCCGCGCGGTGACCAGCGCCGACGGGATGACCGCCGACTGGGCCCGCCTGCCCGAAGATGTCCTCGAGCGGCTGAGCAACCGGATCACCCGGGAAGTGCCGGGGATCTCCCGCGTGATGTACGATATCTCCTCGAAACCTCCCGCCACGATCGAGTGGGAATAGCCAAGCCGTCGCGCGTCTCCCCTGGAGTGTGGGTGGTGGTGGCGGCGATCGCGCTGCGTGCCGCGGCCGCCGCGACAGGTCCGCTCATCGACGACGAGGCGTACTACTGGCTCTGGTCACGGCATCTGGCCTGGGGCTACGTCGATCATCCCCCGATGATCGCTTGGCTCATCGCGCTCACGGCACGCCTCGGTGATGGGGCGTTTCTCATCCGGGTGAGCCCGCTCATCTTCGGAGCCCTGACCAGCTACACGCTGTTCCTGCTGGGCCGCGAGCTCTTCGATGCGCGCGCCGGGATCGCCGCCGCCATACTCTTCCAGGTCGTCCCGGTCTTGGCGGGCGCGGGGCTGCTGGCCACCCCCGATGCACCGCTCCTCCTCTGCTGGGTGGCGGCCCTGCGGTTCGCCTGGCAGGCCCTGGAGGGCCGCCCCAACCGGTGGCTGGCCGCCGGCGCGGCCGTCGGTGGCGGCCTGTTGAGCAAGGTTCCCATGGTCCTGCTCCCCGCCGGCCTCATCCTCTACACGGTTGTCCGGTCTCCCCGGTCGCTGCGCAACTGGCAGCCGTACGCAGCGGCTGGACTCGCCGCGGCGCTCTTCGCGCCCGTGATCATCTGGAACGCCCGCCACGGCTGGGCCGGCCTGCACTACGTCCTCCGGGGCCGGCTGTCCGTCGAGTCATCCGCGGTGGTGGGCATCACCGGCATCGGAAAACTTCTGGAAGAGCAGATGCCCTTCGCGCTCCTCCTGCTCCCGGCCTACGCCTGGGCGCTCGTCGTTCCGTTTCGAGCGCGGAGCGAGCCGATGACGTTTCTCGCGCTGGCCACCCTGCCGGCGCTCGTCTTCCCGTTCATCCCGGCATATGCGGGCGCGTGGCCGCATGGGAACTGGCTCGCTCCCGCGTACCTGGCCTTCAGCATCGTCCTGGGAGCGGTCTGGAGCCGGACCGTTGCGGTCCTGGCCGGAGTAAACGGTGCAGCCATCGTCGCGGGCCTGTTGACGTCGGTCATCCCGATCCTGCCCCTGCTGCCGGGGGCGGAGGAAGTGTACGGATGGCGTGAGGCTGGGACGCGCGTGACGGCGGAACTCCGCACCCTTGGCGCCGATGCCGCGATCGTCACCGACCGGTATCAGATCGCCGCACAGTTGGGTTACTATGCCCGCGGCGCGCCGGTGACTGTGCTTCCCTGCCCGCGCCCCGCGACGATCTGGACGCGTCCGGAGGTGCTAGCAGGACGTCCCGGCATCGCCGTTATCGATGCCCGCTGGGATCCCGGGGCGCGATGGGGAGCGTTCGCCTCCCGGGTAATCGAGCTCGCCCCGCTGCCCATCGAGGTCCGCGGGCGGGTGCTGCGGACGTTCCGTTTCTACCGTCTCGAGGCGCTGACGCCCGCCACGGACTGCCCGTAGGGTCGCCGCGCCGCGGGCAGAACGGCGCCGGAGTGTGGTGGTGCCGGCAGTGGGCCAGGTTGGCCCACGACCGTGTGGTCGGATGACTCGCCCAGGTCACTGGCCCGAGGCGAGCATCGATGCTAGCATAATGATATCACTGTTGGAGGGGAGACCCTGGAGATGTCCGACTTGTTGATCCGGCGTGTGCCCGAGGCGATCGTGAGATCGTTGAAGCGGCGGGCCAGACGTCACCGCCGCTCTCTCCAGCAGGAGCTCGTCGCCATCCTCGAGTCCGCCGCGGACCACGACGCGGAGGTGACGCCTGAACGGCTCGCCGCCGTGGTCCGGTTGCGGTTGGCGCGGGGCCGCAGGCAGTTCTCCGACAGCGCTGTTTCGATCCGGCGGGATCGCACGCGGTGACGCGTGCCCCGAAGGTGGTCGTCGACGCCAGTGTGGCGGTGAAGTGGTACGTGCCGGAAAACGGCAGCAGGGAAGCGGTGGCTCTGCTTGGCAGTTCCGCCCGGCTCCTCGCGCCCGATCTGCTGGTCGCTGAGTTCGGCAACACGCTCTGGAAGAAGATCCGGCGGGGTGAGTTGAAGGGTGACGAGGGAAACGCGATCGTGCGGGCATTCTTGGCCGGGCCGCCTGTCGTGCTCTATGCTTCGACGCCGCTCCTGCAGCCTGCCTGGGAGATGGCCCTGGGATTCCGGCGCACCATCTATGACGCGCTCTACCTGGCGCTCGCAGTCGCTCAGGATTGCCCGTTCGTCACGGCCGATGCGGCGCTCGCCCGGGCCATCCGGGATACGGCCTTGAGGGAATTCGTGATGCCGCTGATCTCATGGACCTCCTCGCAGACCTGAACCCTCCGCAGCGGGAGGCGGTGACGCACCCCGGCGGACCGTTGCTCATCCTGGCCGGAGCGGGGAGCGGGAAGACCCGCGTCCTGGCCTACCGCGTCGCGCACCTCCTCCGCGAGCGGCGCCTCCCCCCGGGGCGCATCCTCGCCGTGACGTTCACGAACAAGGCGGCGAGCGAGATGCGCGAGCGGGTCGACCGGCTCCTCGGTGGAGGGATCACGAGGGCGATGTGGATCGGGACCTTCCACCACATCTGCAGCCGGATCCTCCGCCGCAGCGGCGATCGCATCGGCATCGAACGGAACTTCGTCATCTACGACGACGATGACCAACGTAGCGTCGTGCGGCGCGTCCTCAAGGATCTCGGACTCGATGACCGCCGCTTCCCCCCGGGGGTGATGCTCTCCTACATCGACAAGGCGAAGAACGAGGCGCAGGATCACCTTGCCTACGCGCAGCAGGCCAGCGGATTCTACGAAGAGGTCGTGGCCCGAGTCTATCGCGCCTACCAAACAGCGCTCCGCGAGGCGAACGCCCTGGACTTTGATGATCTTCTCCTCGGCGCACTTCAACTCTTCGACGAAGCTCCCGACGTGCTGGCCGAATACCAGGAGCGATTCCAGCATGTGCTCGTGGACGAGTACCAGGACACCAACCACGCGCAGTACCTCATCGTGAAGCGGCTCGCCGACAAGCACCGCAATCTCTGCGTAGTGGGGGATGATGACCAATGCCTCGTCCGTGGAACTCAGGTCTTAACCACGGCAGGCGTGAGCACGGTGGAAGCTCTCCCTGAAGAGACCATGGTTCTCAGCGCATGTGGCTCAGGCCGGACTGCCTCGGTTTCCGCTCGCGTCCTCCCCGTCCGTTCGTATCGCGGCACCATTATCACGATCCGCACAACTCGGGGCCACGAACTCACCGCCACCCCCAACCATCTTGTTTTCGGCAGGGTCATGCCCCGCCCGGAACTGCACTATGTCTACCTCATGCAGCGGCGCGGGATTGGGTACCGCGTCGGAAGAACGCGCGGGGTGCGGAGTCGCGGCGGGGGAGTGGTTGGGAATGGGCTGGCCTTGCGATTGAACGGCGAGGTAGCGGATCGTGTCTGGATCCTTGCGGCATCTCAGGATGAATCGGAGGCGGCGAAGCTCGAGCAACTGTACGCCTTCTCCTATGGTCTTCCGACCACTGTGTTTCACGTGCGAGGCCGCAGAATGAGTCTGCGGCAGGGTGATGTCGATGAGATCTATCGCTCGATCGATACCGAGGCTCGCGCGATGCGGCTGCTTGCCGACCTGCACCTGTTCGAAGAGTATCCACACCAACGAGCAGGTGCAGTCGTCAGAGGCCAAACGGCGCGTCGTTTGGTGGATTTCACGATGTTCGGCGATGGTCGTGCGTACGAGAGACGGCCCTGGTCCGACCACCGCATCCAATTGGTGACCTCCGGAGCGGAGATGCGGGGACGAGTCTGGGGATTCCCCATTCGGTCCGGCAAAGGGGACGGCTGGCGTGTAGAAACCGCCCGGTGTGACTACGACGCGGGGTGGGAGATGAGCCGGCGGCTCGCCGCGATGATCGACGGTGAGCCGGTCGTGCGGGCAGCATTGGTGAACAGCCGGAGAGGAGCTGCCTGGTACCGTGTCGTCCATGCACTCCTTCCAATCAGCCACCTCCACCCAGGGATGAACATTGCGGTCGCGGACGGCGACAGGGTGGTCGAGGATCAGGTCGTCTCCAGTCAGGCAGGGATGTACGAGGGTCCCGTGTACGACATCGAGGTGCCGTATCTTCGGAACTACATTGCCAACGGTATCGTCGTGCACAATTCCATCTACCGATGGAGAGGAGCGGACATTCGCAACATCCTCGACTTCGAGCGGGACTATCCCGACGTCACCGTGATCAAACTGGAGCAGAATTACCGCAGCACGAAGTCGATCCTTGCCGCGGCCGGCGGGGTGATCGCGCACAACCCGCACCGCCACGCCAAACGGCTCTGGACGGCGAACACGCAGGGGGACCTTCTGCTACAGTACGAGGCGTACGACGGCCACGACGAGGCCCGGATGATCGCGGACGAGATCCGGCGGCTCCGGGCCGGCCTGCGCTACCGCGACATGGTCGTGCTCTACCGGACCAACGCACAGTCCCGCCTCTTCGAGGAGCAATTCCTCCGCGTCGGGATCCCGTACACGATCGTCGGCGGCGTGCGGTTCTATGAACGCAAAGAAGTCCGTGACCTCATCGCCTACCTCCGCCTGGCGCTCAATCCCGGCGACGACGCGAGCTTCTCACGGATCATCAACGTGCCGCGCCGGGGCATCGGCGACATCAGCCTCCAACGGCTCGCCGCGTTCGCCCAACGCCAGGGCCTCGGGCTGCTGGAGGGCCTGGCCCGCCCCGAGGGGACGGCCGAGCTGCCGAAGGCCGCGCAGCGAGCGGCCGGGGGGTTCGTGGGGCTTATGGAACGCCTCCGCGATCGCGTGCATCGGGTCCGGGCCACTGACCTGCTGGAAGCAACCATCGTCGAGACGGGCTATCAGCAGATGCTGGAAGTGGAAGGGACCGATGAGGCTTACGGCCGCCTCGAAAACCTGCGCGAGCTGGTGACCGTGGCGCAGGAGTTCGAGAACACGACCGGCGAGAGTACGCTGGAGGCCTTTCTCCAGCACCTCGCCCTGGTAACCGACCTCGACACCTGGCAGCAGGACGTCGATCGTGCGACGCTGATGACGCTGCACAGCGCGAAAGGGCTCGAGTTCGCCGTCGTCTTCCTCGCCGGTCTCGAAGAGGGGCTCTTTCCCCACGCGCGATCTCTCGAAGAAGAAGGCGGCCTCGAGGAGGAGCGCCGCCTCTGCTACGTCGGGATGACCCGCGCCAAGCAGCGCCTCTACATCTCGCACGCCCGCAACCGGACCATCTTCGGAACGACGACCCCGGCCGTAGCCTCCAGGTTTCTCGACGAGATACCACCGGAGCTCATCGCCAGAGCCCAGAAGGCGCCCCCTCCGGAAGCGGTGTGGCCGGGCGAGGACCGAGAGGTGCCGTCGTTTGCCGCCGGCGATCAGGTCCGCCACGCCACCTTCGGCGAGGGACGGGTGCTTGAGGTCGAAGGAGCAGGGGTGCGGGCCGTCGTCACCGTGAAGTTCGCTCTCGGGGTGAAGCGACTGGCCCTCGGCTACGCCCCCCTCGAGCGCGTGTGAATGCTCGCGGAAGGGGGTCCCGAGGGGGAACGGCGCGCGTCCGTTCCCCCTCGATCTGATGCGCGTCCTCATCGTGCTTGCGGTCGTCTCCGCCTTGGGCTGGTGGGATCCTACTCCTGCGGCTGCCGCGCCCGAAGACGCGCTGGGCTGGTCAGACCCGATCCCCGTGTCTGTCTCGACCACCGCCGCTACTCCCGCGGTCGCGGCGGCCGGCGACCAGATCCACATCTTTTGGCTCGATCGCCGTGGGCCCACCGCATCCACGGGTGATCTCTGGCACACTGTGCTCTCCGCCGACGGGCGCCGCCTGCGGCAGCCGGCCATCCTGCGGACCGGCGTGGACACGCACCTGGCCGCTCCCGCCGCCGCATCCTGGAATGGGCGTGTGGCGGTTGCCTGGATGTCGAGGACTGTCGATGGCGTCGCCGTCGAGATCGGAATCCTTGACGGAGACGGGAACATCGAGACAATCCTTCGGCCTGATCGCGTGCTTCGCGAGGAAGCGGGAAGGATCTCAATCTCAGTATCTGAGGATGGGATCCTGCACGCTGTTTGGAGCCAGTTCGATCGTGGGCGCAGGCAGATCTGGTACGTGCGCGTGCGGCCGGAAGATCTCGGGCATCGTCGTCCCGTGTCTCTGGTGGAAGGGGATGCACCGGCGCTGTTGCTGAGTCCTCAGCCAACCCTGTTTTGGTGGGAAGGTGGGGGGGCGGGGGGCTTTCGTCTGTGGACAGGAGTCATCGAAGGCGACCACCTGCGGGATCGCAGGGCGCTGACCGGGGCGATCTCATTGGTAGCCCCGCTGCCCGTGCTGCCTGCGGTCGTCGACGGGGCGCGCCTCCTGTTGATCCCCACGCTGGAACGGGCCTTCTCCACGTCCGGCCAGCTCTACGGGATGCGTCTTGGCACCTCAGAGGCCGCACCGGCCCGCGTTCCCTTACTCGGCCGGACACGGGTGTCGGATGTGTCTCTCGCCACAGACGGGAGGATGGTCTTCGCTCTCTGGTCACAGGCCATCGGGCGACGCCAAAACTCGGAGCTGCACGGAGCCCGTCTCTCTGCCGGCGCGCCAGGATTCTTGGACACCCGGTCGCGGCTCACCTATACCATCCCCGGATCGCTCCGGCCCGCAGGCACAGTGCTCGGAGGACACATGGCCGCGGTGTGGTTAGAGGTGGCCGGACTGGGGGAGTTCTCCATTTCGTTCGGCGCCTCTGCGTTCCCCCGGCGGCACCGGTTCCTGCTCGGGATCACAGAGCTGGACCTCTTCCGCCCATGGGGGCTGCTCGCGTTTGCCGCGCTGACCACTGTGAGCGTCCTTCCCATTGCTCTGTTGATTACCGCTGCAACCCTCCTTCCCGCCGCGGTCCTTCTGTCTGTGGCGCAGATGCTCGCCGCTCCTTTCCGGCGTATCGAGGGAATCCTCGAGAGGCCGGCCGTGCGGGTTGTCGTGCTGATCACCGCGGCTGTGGCAATCCAGATCGCCGCCCGGGGCCTGATCCCGGGCAGGCCCGGCCTGGTGCTCCTCGCGATCCCCTCCCTGTGCGCAGTTCCCATGACCCTGGCGCTCTTTGGGGGACAGTTGGCCGGAACCTTCGGACGCGGTATAGCCGCCGGGGTGCTTGTACTCCTGGGAGTGATGGTCGCGCTATTCCCTTGGGGGGCTGTTCAGCTCAGCCAGTTCTAGGGGACCCGCCGGCGGTGGGGGGAGGAGTGCCGCGTGGCGGGTTGAATGTATTTCAGCTAAAGATTCCTATGCCGGAGTATATTATTGTGTATTTCCAGTAATGCCGGCCGGGGGGAGAGGGGGCCCAGGCAGGCATGAAGGAGAGACGAGGAGGGGGAAGATGCAGCGCAAGACTCCGTTCCTGATCGCGTTGACGGCGGTCATCCTGGTGGCCGTCGTGGGAGCGCCGGGCCTGACCGCCGCGCCCAAGCTTACCCTGCCGGACATGCCGAACCCCAAGGTCATCGCCTATCCTCATGAGGTCGGGAAGTACGGCGGTGTTCACGTCCGAGCGCAGATCACCGATCCCCGAACGTTCAACATCATCGTTGCGCAGGAGACCTCATCCACCGACATCCTGGCCAACATCTTCGACGGACTCGTCGAGCAGAATTACATCACCGGGGAGATCGAGCCAGCCCTGGCCGAGTCGTGGACGGTGAGCAAGGATGGCCGGACCTGGGTGTTCGCGCTCCGGCAGGGCGTGACGTGGTTCGACGGCAAACCCGTGACCGCCGACGATGTCGTCTTCACCTTCCAGGCGATCTTCACGGAGGGCGTCCAGACCAGCTCGCGGGATACCCTGACGTTCGACGGAAAGCCCCTGCGGTTCCGCAAGCTGGATGACCGTCGCGTCGAGTTCCGGACGGAGAAGCCGATCGGGACATTCCTGCGGGTCATCGGCGCTTCCATCGTCCCCAGGCACAAGCTGGCCGAGGCGCTGGCCAAGGGACCCGCGGAATTCAACCGCACCTGGGGCGTGAACACCCCGCCGCGCGAGATCATCGGGACGGGTCCGTTCGTGATGCAGGAGTACGTCCCCGGGCAGCGTGTCACGTTCCTCCGGAACACGAAGTACTGGAAAGTGGACAAGGCGGGCAACCGGCTGCCGTACCTCACGCGGTATGTCCGGCTGATCGTTCCCAACCTCGACGCCCTACGGCTGAAGTTCCTGGCCAAAGAGACCGACGTCTACGCTGCGCGGCCCCGCGAGTTCTCCGAGTTCAAGCAGATGGAGCGTGCCCAGAACTTCACGATCTACGATGGGCCGGAGACCTTCTCGTCAGAGTTCGTCGTGCTCAACCAGAACCCGGCCGGGGTCAAGCCACCCAAGCTGGCGTGG
The DNA here is from genome assembly GCA_036523465.1 of bacterium. Classification (GTDB taxonomy): domain Bacteria; phylum Sysuimicrobiota; class Sysuimicrobiia; order Sysuimicrobiales; family Kaftiobacteriaceae; genus Kaftiobacterium. The sequence continues at coordinate 3,300 of DATDEG010000111.1, read as the reverse complement.
TTCCAGGACCAGCGCTTCCGCCGGGCCATCAACCACGCCATCGACCGCGCCACGATCGCCAATCAGATCTACGCCGGCCGGGCCACGCCGGCCTGGGGGCCGATGAGCGTCGGGAACAAGCTGTACTACAACGATAAGCTCCCGCAGTACGAGTACAATCTGGCCCGCGCGGAGCAGTTGCTGGCGGAAGCCGGCTACCGTAAGGGATCGGACGGATTCCTGCGGGATGCCCAGGGCAATATCGTCGAGTTTACGCTGAGCACGAACGCCGAGAACAACGACCGGGTGGCGATGGGGAATATCCTCCGCCAGGACTGGACGAAACTCGGCATCAAGGTGAACTACGCGCCGGAGGCCTTCAACACGCTCGTGGGCAAGCTCACTGGCACCTTCAACTGGGATGCGATCATCATCGGCCTGACGGGTGGGATCGAGCCGGTGACCGGGAAGAACGTCTGGCTCAGCTCCGGGAGCCTGCACATGTGGTGGCCGAAGCAAGAGAAGGCGGCCACGCCCTGGGAGGAGGAGATCAACCGCCTGTTCTCCCAGGCCGAAAACGAGGTCGCTCAGGACAAACGCAAGCAGTTCTACCTGCGCTGGCAGCAGATCGTCGCCGAGCAGGTGCCGATCCACTACTTCAGCTACCCGAAGACGCAGCCCGCAGTGCGCAACACGATGGGCAACGTCACACCGATCGGGTTGCAGGGGGCCATCCAGCCGATCGATACGCTGTATTACAAGCAGGTCTTGAGGTAAGTCCGCAGAGGGGGGCGCGGGGGGACGTTGCGCGTACATCCCCCCGGCCTGACTCGCGCCACCGATGTTGCGTCACGTACTGCGCCGCCTCGTCCAGATGATCCCGCTATTGCTCGGGATCACGATCCTCTCGTTCCTCATCATCCAGCTCTCTCCGGGAGACTTCCTGGCTGAGATCCGCCTCAACCCGGTGGTCTCGCAGGAGACGGTGGACCAGATGCGGGCGAACTTCGGACTGGACCGGCCGCTGCACATCCAGTATCTGCGCTGGCTGGGGAACATCCTGCGGGGCGACTTCGGCTATTCCTTCGCCTTTCAGGTTCCCGTGCTCTGGTTGATCAAGTCGCGGCTGCTCAACACCTTGCTCCTCAGTGTGACCTCTTTGATCATCGCCTGGCTCATCGCCATCCCGATCGGGATCCACGCCGCGACGCACCAATACTCCCCCAGCGACAACCTGTTGTCGTTCACCGCGTACGTCGGCATCTCGACGCCGACCTTCTTCTCCGGGCTCCTATTGCTGTACGGCGCCTTCAGGACCGGCTGGCTGCCGATCGGCGGGATGACGAGCCTCGACTACGACCTCTTCCCCTGGTACGGGAAGGTCCTCGACGTCGCGCAGCACCTGGTCATTCCCGCGTCGGTGCTGGCGTTCCTCACGGTGGCCGGGTTGATGCGCCAGATGCGAGGCAACCTGCTCGAGGTCCTCCGGCAAGATTACGTGAAGACGGCGCGGGCGAAGGGCCTGTCCGGTCGCATTGTCATCTACAAGCACGCGGTGCGCAACGCCATCAACCCGCTGATCACGATTTTCGGGCTGGAGCTCGGTGGACTGCTCGGCGGCGCCGCCATCCTCGAGAATGTCGTCAGCTGGCCCGGGCTCGGCCAGCTCATCTTGGACTCGGTCGTGCGGAAAGACCTCTACGTGGTCATGGCCAGCCTGGTCTTCGGCGGCGTCACCCTCGTCGTCGGGAACCTCATCGCCGACCTCCTCCTCGCCGTCAGCGATCCGCGCATCCGGTACGACTAGCGCCCATGGCCATCCCGCTCACCCGACGGCTCCCGCAGACGACCGAGGCGATCCGGGCCGTCGCGCCGCGTACGCCGGCCCAGCTGGCCTGGCGGCAGCTACGCCGGCACCGTCTGGCGCTCATCGGCGGTGCGATCCTTATCATCCTCTACTCGATGTCGCTGTTCGCGGACTTCATCGCCCCGTACTCGCTGGACACCTCCGACCGGGCGAAGTTCTACCATCCTCCGACGATCCCACGGCTCGTCGACGGGAGCGGGAGGCTCCACTGGCGCCCATTCGTGTACGATACGCAGCTGGTCGATCCCGGCCTGCGCACCTTCAAGGTCGACCGGTCGAAGATCTATCCGGTCCGGTTTTTCGTCCGCGGCGAGCCGTACCGGCTCTTCTGGACGATCCCCACCCGGATCCACCTGTTCGGGGTGGACGAGCCGGGACGGATCTTCGTGATGGGTACGGATGGGTTCGGCAGGGATCTGTTCACCCGTGTGCTCTACGGCAGCCGGGTCTCGCTGATCATCGGGATCCTGGTCGTCGCCGTGACCCTGCCGATCGGCATGATCTACGGTGGCATCGCGGGTTTTTATGGCGGGCGCATCGACAACATCATGATGCGTTTGGCCGAGGTGATCATCGCCTTCCCGGCGTTCTACCTCCTGCTCACGCTCAGCGCCGTCCTGCCGACGAACGTCGGGTGCACGACCCGCTTCTACCTCATCACGCTCATCCTCAGCTTCATCGGCTGGGCGGGCTTTTCCAGATTGATCCGCGGATTCGTGCTGTCGCTAAAAGAGCGGGAGTATATCTTGGCCGCCCGGGTGATGGGCCTGGACGACTTCCGCATCATCGTCCGGCACATCCTCCCCAACACCTCATCGCTCGCGATCATCGTGGCCAGCCTGACGATCCCCGGAGCCATCCTGGGGGAGTCCGGACTCAGCTTCCTCGGGCTGGGCGTCCGTGAACCCTGCTCCAGTTGGGGGAACCTGCTGACGGCAGGGGCGAATCTGGTCAACCTCAGCCGGTCCCCGTGGCTTCTCTTTCCCGGGTTGTTCATCGTCATCGCGGTGGTGGCCTACAACTTCCTGGGGGATGGGCTTCGGGATGCGTTTGACCCCAGGCTGCGGACGAATTGACGTCCGCGGAGGGGGCTTCGGGGGGACGCCGCGCGTGCGGCTGCCCGCAAGGTCAGGGATGAAGGCCGGATCTTGGAACTTTCCAACAAGGAAGAATCGTAGTGTTATCGTATAGTATTGTGTACTATTGAGTGCCCATAGAAAGGGGAGTCTACGGCGTGCCACTCAACAGGGATTCCCGGTCCGACCTCATGACGGTAGAGCAGGTCGCCGACTACCTTCAACTCAACAAGCTCACCGTCTACAAGTACATCCGTGACGGCCGCCTCCCAGCCGCCAGGCTCGGCAAGGCCTACCGGATCAGGCTCGCCGACGTCGACGCGTTCCTTGAGCGCCAGATGGCCCGTCCCAGACGGTCCGGACGCGCCACCGTGCCGG
>DATDEG010000110.1:0-1503 GCA_036523465.1 bacterium | reverse complement strand
GCGGCCGTCCGGGAACGGCGCAGCCGCGGGATCACGGGGGCGCTCACGGCGACGAAGATGAAGGCCGGCAGAAAGATCCCGACGGTCGCCAGCACCGCGCCGGGGATCCCCGCCAGGAGATATCCGACGAACGTCGCCGTGGTCAGGACCGGCCCGGGTGTGAACTGGCCGATGGAGACGGCATTGAGGAGTTGCTGATCCGTGAGCCAGCCGAGGCGTGAGACGAAATCCCCGCGGAGGAACGCCAGCAGGACATACCCGCTGCCGTAGAGCACCGCTCCGGTCTTCAGGAACAGTAGGAACATCTTGAGCAGTTCAAATGGCGCGCCAACCTCTGGCGCAGTTGCCGCGACCAGTGCCACCGCGGCGAGGAGCGCCCCCCGGAGGAGGACCAGCGCAATGATGCCGCCCGCGGCGAGTAGAACCAGCTCATTGATTCCAACGAGGTAGAGGGCGCACGCCGCTGCGGCGATCATCCACACCGGGGGCGTCCGCAGGGCCGACCGGCCCAGGCCCCACAGGGCCTGGACGACGATCGCGATGATCACCGGTTTGATTCCGTAGAGCACCCAGCCGCCTTCCGGAGTCGTGCCGTAGCGCACGTAGAGGGCCGCAAGCGCCCCGACGATCAGCGCGGCGGGGGTGATGAAGCATACCCCGGCGACGATCAGACCGGGAAGCCCGGCGCGCACCGAGCCGACGTGCATGGCCATCTCCGTCGAGTTGGGTCCGGGGATGAGGTTTGTGGCTCCAACGAGATCGAGGAACTCCTGGTCGGTCAGCCACCCGCGGCGGCGGACCACTTCATCGCGCATCATCGCGATGTGCGCCGCCGGTCCGCCGAAGCCGATCACGCCCAGCCTGAGGAACAATGCCGCGAGCCCGCGCAGCTCAGCGTTGCGCCCCGGGCGTGGCGCCGGTGCGGAGAGGTTACCCGGGTGCGGTTCCCGTGATCCCGTCATCCACGGCTGCGGAGGCGCTCACCTAACCTCCCGACCATCCGGCCGACGCCGACCAGGCCTCTCCACCCCAACCGCGCGCCACCGACCGCCAGCAACCGCCCCGACCGGGAAAGCCGGCTGAGGTCGCCGTCGAGGTCTTCGGACGTCAGCCCGGTCGCCCCGAGATGCTCCTGGGCGATCTCAGGGGGCAGGCGCCGGAGCGCCGCGCGGATGGCCCAGAGCGTGACGGCGATATCGTCCATCTGACCGAGCAGTGGGATGAAGCCTGGGATGAGATCGATGGGCGACACGAGGTAAACCACGCCACCCAGGACGAGCGCGCGCTGCCCGTGGGTCAGCCGCCGGTCGCGGATCAGCCGCCAGGCCAGTTTCGAGTAGGCGGGAAGGCGGCGGATGACCGGTGAGAGGAGCAGATACAATGCGGTGCGCATGCGCCTCATCCACTTCGTACTGGCGATGCAACTTTCCCCTCCTCGATTGAGCCGCACGCCCCCTGGCTAAAATCCCTATGGCAGACACGTCAACGAACCGGAGGACGCGC
>DATDEG010000109.1:0-9595 GCA_036523465.1 bacterium | reverse complement strand
GACGTGGGGCGCGACCGGCTCTCCGTGGAAGTGCGGCACCGGCCCGAGGATCGCGGGCGCTCACGCAAAGATGAAGAACTCGAGAAGTTGCTCGTACGCGTCCTGATGGACCAGGTGACGACGGAGATGGATGGTGCCGAGCGCGTCACACGTCTGGTGAAGCTTGTCACCCAGTAGCGCGATGACCTCCAAGCCGGGTCGAAAAGTCCAGGACAAGGCGGCCCTTCGCGAGCTATTCATCCGGTTCACCGAATCGCGCGATCCGGCCGTGCGGGAGGAACTGATCCTCTCCTACAGCAGCCTGGCCGCCTACCTCGCCCGCAAGTTCGCCAACCGCGGGGAACCCCTGGAGGACCTCACCCAGGTGGCGCACATCGGCCTGCTGAAGGCCGTGGACCGGTTCGATCCCACGCGCGGCATCGAGTTCACGACGTATGCTACGGTGACCATCGTCGGCGAGGTCAAGCGGCACTTCCGCGACAAGTTTTGGACGGTGCGCGTGCCGCGGCGACTCCGCGAGCTGAACAACGCCTTGATGAAATCGGTCGAGTCGCTCTCACAGCGCCTGGGGCGGTCGCCGACCATCCCCGAGATCGCGAATGAGACCGGGGTGCCCTTCGAAGAGGTCGTCGAGGCGTTCGAACTTGGACGCGCCTACAACCCCGCGTCGCTCGATGCCGAGCTCGCGGAAGGGGACGAAGACCGCGGCACCTCTCTCATCGACTATCTCGGGGAAGACGACCCCGAGCTCATGCGGCTCGAAGATCGCCGTACCCTTGAGGACGCGCTCCGCAGTCTCCCCGAGCGCCAGTCCGAGATCGTGCGGCTACGGTACTATGAAGGCATGTCGCAAGCGGACATCGCCCGCAAACTGGGGATCTCTCAGATGCACGTCTCGCGCATCCAGCGGGATGCGCTCAAACGCCTCCGCGACCTGATCGAGGGCTGATCCGGCAGAGCGTCGCGGTGGGGGTCGCCTGTCGTCCCCGGGGTTCAGGTCGCCGCCGGCGGGACGTCCGCCGGGGAGGCGATGGCCCAGGACAGCGTCACGACCGTCCCATCCGGTCCCGTTTCCAGCCGCATGTCGTCCGCGAACTGGCGCATCAAGCGCATGCCGCGTCCCCGGCCGGATTCGACCGGCTCGCGCCATTCACCCTCATCCTGGACCGTGACCACCAGCCGGTCCCCATCTCGAGCCGCCCGGACACGCAGCCGTCCTGCGACGCCGCGGTAGGCGTGCTCCACCGTATTCAATGACGCCTCTCCGACTGCGAAGACGAGCTCTTCGACGCGTTCCGGTTGAATGCCCACGCGCAGCGCATACGTCCGGATCGCCCGACGGACGCGGTGCAGCAGTTCTGGTGTGGCCGGGAAGCTGAACGACAGCGGGGCGTCGTGCGGGAGGAGGTCGAGGATCAAGACGGCGATATCGTCCTCGTGGGCGTGGCCCCCAAGGACCTCGCGGGCGATCATCTCAGCCGCCGGTCCTGCGGCGAGCCGGCGCCCGGCGGCCGCGGCCTGGTGCAAGCGGAGCTCGTTGGCCACGATGGTGCGACCCGCTTCGATCAGGCCGTCCGTGCAGGCGATCAGACGGGCACCGGGCAGGAGGGTGAGTTGCTGCTGCGGATGGGTTGAGGTGAGAATGAGTCCGACCGGCGGTCCGGTGCACGGCAGCGGATCGACGGCGCCGTCGGGACGGACGAAGAGGATCGGCGGATGTCCGGCTCCGCTGTACACCAACTCCCCTGAGTACGGATCGAGGATGCCAAGCCACAACGACAGCCGCGGTCCTTCCGGGAGCCGGCAGAGATAGTGGTTGATCGTGGCCAGGATCTCCTCCGGTCCCCGCCCCTCCAGCGCGTACGCCCGCACGATGTGCCGGACTTGCCCCATCGCGGCGGCCGCCGCGACCCCGTGTCCGGCCACGTCTCCCATACTGAGCAGCACGGTGTCGTCCGGAAGGTGAAGCGCATCGTACCAATCCCCCCCGATCCCCGCCTGCTGGTCGGCGGGAAGATACAGCACACCGATCGACATGAAGGGGGGCTCGGGGAGCCCGGACGGCAGCAGAGCGCGTTGCAGCGTTTCCGACAGTTCCTCCGCCCGCCGCTGCGCCTGCTCAAAGAGCTGATGGCGCGAGAGGGAGAGCGCGAGTTGATCGGCGATCGGCTGCGCCGTGCGCGTGTGGCTCTCCGTGTAGGCCCCGGGCTGATCGAATTCGAAGTTCAGCGTGCCGATGATGGTGCTGCCCACGCGCATCGGGACAATCAGGTAGGAGCGAATGCCCGACGCCGCCAGCAGGCGGTCCTCGCTGAAGTCCTGGGTTGTTTCGGTGTCGCTTCGTAGGTACGGCCGGTCGTGATCGAGCACCCATCCGCGCACCGAGCCGCCCTTCGGACTATCCAGAATTTCCCGAGGCGCGTCCAGCGCGGGGCCCTTGAAGTACGGAACGGTAAGGGAACCCGTCTCCGGCGCGTACAGCGAGAGGCTCAGACGCACGAAGGGGACCAGGGTGCGGAGGATCTCACCGAACTCATCGAAGATCGCGCCGGGGTCCATGGCCGACGCGGCCAGCGCGATGAGAGCGTTCAGCGCATTGACCCGGCGCACTGCCTCCTCGGCCTCCGCCCGGGCGCGCTGCTCAGCGGCATAGAGATGAGCGGTGTCGATGGCCCGCGCGGCACGGCGGGCGATCTCTTCGGCGAGCTCCAGCTCCTCCTGCTTGAACCCTCGGCCTGGTGTAGAGGAGACCAGCGACAGCGCGCCGAGGACGCGGCCGCGCATGACGATGGGCACGACCATGTGCGCCCGGATGCCGATGGCCTGGAGCAGCGCGAAATGCGCTTCATCGGCCGCCCGGGCCAGCAGTGTATCGGGCCGGAGGTCGTTCTCGACGATGGACGTGGCGCTGTCGACGACGGAGAAGATAGGATGATGGCGCGCCGGATCAGGCGGATAGCGGCGCCGCAGTTCCCTGGCCATCTCCTCACGTTTGGGATCGGCATGGACCATGGCGATGGAATGGATCGCGCCATCGTCGCCGATGACGTCAACGAGCACCCAGTCGGCCGCTTCCGGGACGAGGAGCCCGGCGACGCTCGTCAGGGTAGTCTCGTAGTCGAGTGACGAGGCGAGCAGACGGCTTGCCTCGGCCACAAGCGCCAGCCCGCGCCGCGCCTGATCGGCGGCGGTTACCGCGCGCACCTCGACATCGAGCCGGAGGGCGACCTGAATCAGACCGCCGAGGATCGCCGCGACCCGGCGAAGCAGACCGACATCGCTCGGCCGAAACGCGGCTGGTTCCGTCGAGTCGATTTCCAATATCCCAAAGGCCCGCCCGGCCCAGATGAGGGGGACCCCTAAGTAGGAGCGGAGGTCCGTGGTCGGCCTCATGCCGTGCGCCAGAACATCGTCGGAGAGGAACGGTTCCTGCGCCTCGATGATCTGCCAGGCGCGGCCCGACCCGCGGCGCAGGCGCTGCCCGGTGGCTTCGCCGGCGAACGGTCCTGACGCCGCGCGGATCACAAGCTCGTTTCCCTCGATGAGGGCGATGGATCCGCCGGTGAACGCGAGGAAGCCGCCGAGGTGATGGAGGGTGACGGAGAGGATCCGGTCGAGGCTGGTCTCGCCTGAGGCCGCGGCAGCGATCGCGTTGAGCAGTTCCGTTTCCCGCAGCGAGCGATCCACCACGTCCTCGGCCACCACCGGGAGCGTGATATCTTGTACGACGATCGCGAGCGTCTCGCCGGATGAGGCCGGGGCAGCTGTGAAGTTGATCCATTGCCGCCGGCCCTCCGCATCACGGCGTTCGACGCGGACGGAGGCCTCCCGGTACCGATCGGCGACGGTGGAGAGTTCGCGCGCTGTCTCCGGCGCAATGATCGTGTTCAGGGCCGTCCCGTGCGGATCGCCGGTCAGCCTCAAGATGTCGCGGGCGCGGTCATTGCAGGCCCGGATGATTCCGTGCCGGTCGACCAGGAGCACTCCGAGAGGGAGGTCGGCGAGGAGCTGATCGAATGGAATAGATGCCGCGCCCGGGCCGCCGGGAGCTGCACGCGGCCGTATGTCCGGCCCCATCCTCAGGATCGCCCGGTGTCAGTCCAGGAGCGCGCCGCAGCGACGGCGTCAGACTCGGTGCGGAAGACGGGAAACACCTCGTGCAGCCCGGTGATCGTGAAGATCTTCTCGATCTGCGGTTGATTGTAGACGAGCGTGATCGTCCCTCCCGCATCCCGGGCCTGTTTGAGCGCCGACGTCAGTACGGAGAGGGCGGTGCTGTCGAGGTACGAGGTATTGACCAGGTTGACGACGAGGCGGGCGGTCCCGCCGGTCAGGAGCTCTTGGATGGCGCTCCGCAGTTTTGGAGACGTGTAGATGTCGAGCTCCCCGGCGACGTCGAGGATGGCAACGCTGTCTTCCCTGCGCAGGTTCAGCTGCACTTCCACCGCATGGCCTCCCCCCCCGGGCAGATCTTGCTGTGTGACCGTTGGGCTGTGTCGTGTGGTGTTCGGGCCGTCCGAGGGATTCCCTCTGACATCCCGGGCGTGATCGTACTTGTTACCGCGTGTGTTTACCCACTTCACCCATTTCGCTCCGGCCGTGACGGCGTGGGTGATCCGCCGGATATTTCGCGACAACGCGAACGGTCGTTTCACGGCGAGCCGAAGCGGGAAAACTCCTGGCCGGGAAGGACCCCAATGCGGGAAGGAGGTCACTCGCACATGAGAAGAGGCGTTGCCTTCGCGATGCTCGGTCTGCTGCGGGTGTTCTACGTCACGGCCGGGCTTGCTCTGGCTCAGGAACCGGTACCTCCGTCGCCGGCTCCACCTGCGCAGCCCGGGATCCCAGCACTGCCTGGACCGCCCGGGCCCCCTGGAGCGACGATCTTTGGGATGGACCAGACCACTGCGATCATCGTAGGCGTCGTGCTGGTTCTGGTCGTCATCCTGGCCATCGTCGCCGTCTCGCGGGGCGGTGGGACCGAGGTTCGGACAGACTGACGATGCGCGCCGTCTGTCGCCGGTGGGCCGGGAATCTACCCGGCCCACCGGTTTGTCTGTGCATCCATCTCATCTTGTGATACATAGCGTGTGATCATTCGTCTGCCATCGATAGAAGGGGGGCGGTTTGTGAGTTTCCTGGCCTGGATCATCGTGGGCCTTATCGCAGGATGGCTTGCCAAAGTCATCTCGCCGGGAGCGGAGCGTGGGGGTCTGCTCGCCACGCTGCTCATCGGCATTGTCGGTGCCATTGTCGGAGGGTGGTTGTTCAACGCGTTCGGGCGTGCCGGCGCCAGCGGCGTCAACCTGTACTCGATCATCGTGGCGACGCTCGGGGCGGTCATCTTCCTCTGGATTTGGAAGGCCCTGACCAGCAGACGCGCCGTCTGATCGTTTCCCCCGCCAGGGGGATGGCTGCGGGTCCCGCTCCGTAGGACGATCAGCTCCACGGACGGGGAGGGCGGGGAGGCGCGTGCTCTGGTCTCGCCCACAGGAAACCGTCATACTGGCCGCGGCCACGTTGATGCTGGCCGCGGCCAGTGTATTGCTGGTGGCGCGCCGTCCGGCGCCCCCCATCCGGATCATCGAAGCTCCCACGACGTCAGACCTCGCCGTACAAGTCGACGGGGCCGTCGTCCGGCCCGGGATCTATCGCCTGGTCTCAGGCGCCCGGGTCGCCGACGCGCTCGCGGCGGCAGGCGGCGCGAACGCGGATGCAGATCTCGATGCGATGAATCGCGCCCGCCGCGTACGCGACGGAGAGCACATCACGGTGCCGCGCGCTGCCGCGCCGGGATCGATCCCGGCATCCGGACCGCTCGCCGCCCTCGACCTCAATTCGGCGACCGCCGAAGCCCTCGAGTCCCTGCCCGGTGTCGGTCCGGTCGTCGCGCGGCGCATCGTCGAGTACCGCGCCTCGCACGGCGGGTTCCGGCGCGTCGACGACCTCCTTCAGGTGAAGGGAGTGGGCCCGAGGCTGCTCGAGCGGCTGCGTGCACGGGTTGTGATACGATGACGGTGCTTTTGTCGGAACATCATCGCCCCGTGTCCCCGTAAGAAGTGAGAGGGGCGGGCGCTCGTGGACTGGGTGTGCTTCGATACCAACGGCATGAGATCGAGGCCTACGAGGCCCTCGTGGAGCGATACGGGCGGCGGATCTACGCCCTGGCGTATCGCATGGCCGGGAACGACGCCGACGCGAAGGACCTCACGCAGGAAGCCTTCGTCCGGGTGTACCGGAACCTGCGTCGTATCGACCCCGCGGCCAACCTGGAGAGCTGGCTCTACCGGATCGTCACGAATCTCTACATCGACCTGCTGCGGCGGCGACCAAAGGCACGGATCGAATCGCTCGATGCCCCCCTGCTCACGACGAAAGGCGAGGAGGTTGTCCGGGAGGTCCCCGATCCCGGCCCCAAGCCGGAGGAGCTCATCGTCGATGCGCAGCTCGACGCCGACATCCAGCGCGCCTTGCTCGCGCTGAGCCCTGATCTGCGGATGGTGGTGGTTTTGAGCGACGTGGAAGGCCGGTCATACGAGGAGATTGCTGAGCTGGCCCGGATCCCGATCGGGACGGTGAAATCCCGGCTGCACCGAGCGCGCCGTGTGCTGCAGGCGCGCCTCGCCCATCTCATGCCGCGCGGAGACAGGGGATGACGCATCTCGCCGCCTCCCAGCGGCTCTCCGCCTACCTGGACGGTGAGCTCGCCGATCCTGAGCGCCAAGTGCTCGACGCGCACCTTCGTGGATGTACCGTCTGCCGCCGTGACCTGGCCGAACTCGCGCGGGTGAAGTCCCTGCTCAGCGCGCTCCCCGAAGTCGAGCCGCCGCCCGGACTGCTCGCGGATCTCCGGGAAGCGCCGGCGCGGCTCACAAGCGTGTTGGACTCCGTGATGGCGTGGCTGCGCTCGGCGTTCCGCCGCCCGGCGGTGGCGGCGGCTGCGGTGATGCTTGCGCTGCTCCTCATCGTGCTGCCGATCGCCAAGGGACGCCTCGACCGGCTGCAGGCCGCGAACGTCGGCGTGGACGTCTATGTGCACGAGCAGGCGCTGTTCTCCGCCGCAGATCCGTTCGCCGACCCCGCCTACCTCGGATTGCTGATCTCAGATGCCAACATCGCGCTTGTCGGCCAGAGACGGAGCCCGGAGGAAGATCGCTGATGCACCGTCGTGCCGGATGGCTGGCGGCGGTCTTACTGCTCCTGGTCGCGCAGCCTGGAACCGCGGGCTGGCGAAGCGGGGCAGCCGAACGGCCGCTCCCCGATGCCGCGGTCGTGCTGCGGACCATGCTGCGCGCGCCCGCCCTCATCGATTACGAAGGAACGAAGGTGATCAGCACCGTCCGCGGCCGGACGGCGGAGACTGTGACGATGCTGGAGGCCTACAAGCGGCTGGGCAAGCTCCGCCTGGAGTTCCTCTCTCCAGAGTCGGTGAGCGGCCGGTTGGTCATCGACGACGGCGCGGCGAGCTGGCAGTACGAGCCCGGGATGCACCTGGTCGTCCACGGGCCGTCGTTTGTCTCTGGGGTGGGGCAACCAGAGCGGGCGGGCGCGATTCTGCGCGGCTACGGTGTACGTATCCTCGGCCGCGAGGAGGTCATCGGGCGCAGCACCATGGTGGTCGGTCTGGCCGCCGGGCGCGCCGGAAGCCACCGGCAGCTCTGGGTCGACGAAGTGACAGGCGTCCCTCTCCGTACGGAGGAGCGCGACGCCCGGGGCGAGATCATCTACGTCAGCTATTTCAGCCGCATCAGCTACAGTTTGAATCTCCCTCCCGCGCTGTTCCAGTTCCGCAGGCCGGCGGGCGCCCGGGTCGTCGAGTTCTACCTCTCGGGCGATCCTGCCGGCACACCGGCGGAGCTGCTGCGGCTCGCCCGCTCGCCGGTGATCGCACCGGCCACGCTGTTAGGACAATACCGGTTCCGTGACGGCCGGATCGCCCATCACGGCGCGTTCTCCGCCGCCGTCGCGACGTACTCGGACGGGATCAGCGTCCTGACCGTTTTCCAAACGCCGTCCGCGCGCATGGCGTTCCCTGCGGTCGGTGATCCGGTGATGGCCGGATCCGGTCCGGCCCGGTTTCTCGATCTCGGCTACTTCCGGGTACTGCTGTGGCAGCGCCGCGGCGTGAACTTCGCCGTTCTCGGCAACGTGCCGGGCGCGATACTGCTGCAGGCCGTAGATGAATTGAACGCGGCCCAGCCCAGGTAACATCTCCCTTCGGCCCGAACCTGGAATTCTGCGCTGGATATCGTGCCACTCGGATGGCCCGCCGGGCCATCCCCGGGTGATTGACATGCGTCTGTCAGAGTTCCAACGACAGATCGAGATGCTCTATGGGGCGCGCGATCGCCGCCGCGGGGTGGACGCGACCTTCCGCTGGCTGGTCGAAGAAGTAGGAGAGCTGGCCCGTGCTCTGCGCAGCCGGGATCCCACCTCGCTCGGGGAGGAGATCTCGGATGTCCTGGCCTGGACCGTGAGCGTGGCGACGCTGCTGGGGGTAGATACGGAAGCGGCGTCGCTGCGGTACGCGGCAGGGTGCCCGAAATGCGGTCAGACACCGTGCGCCTGTCCCGAACCGGTGCTCTGATCTTCTTCACCGCAGCGATGACGTCTACGGCCGCCACGCTCACGCCCGCCGTGCTCCACCGCGACGCCATCGTCGTCGACCTGCACAGCGATGTCATCCTCGACGTCGCCTCCGGGAAGCGGAACATCGCCGTGCGCGGGGCGACCGGGCATGTCGATCTGCCGCGGCTGCGCGCCGGGGGTGTCGACGTCCAGGTCTTCGCGATGTTCGTGCACCCCCGCTACGCCGGGAAGGGGTTCCAGCGCGCGACTGAACTCCTCGACGCGTTCGACCGGCTGGCTCGATCGCAGAACACGCTGGCGGCGGCGACGACCGTGGAGGGCATCGACCAGGCGGTGCGCGCCGGCCGCATCGCCGCTGTTCTCTCCATCGAGAACGGCAGCGCACTCGACGGCGATCCGGCGAACCTCGACCGGCTGTACGCCCGCGGCGTGCGAATCCTCAGCCTCACGTGGAACCAGAGCAACGATCTCGCCGACGGTGCGCTCGAGGACATCCACGGAGGGCTGACACCGCTCGGCCGGCGGATCCTCACGAAGATGGCTGACCTGGGTATGATCGTTGACGTCTCGCACCTTTCGGAGCGGGCGTTCTGGGCGGTGTTGGAGGCGACCAGGGGGCCCCTCATGGCCACACACAGCAACGCCAGCGGGCTGACCCCGCAGCGGCGCAATCTCACAGACGATCAGCTACGGGCGCTGGCGCGGCGGGCGAGCGTCGTCGGCGTCAACTACTACCCCGCGTTCACCGGCGGTTCCACGATCCAGCACGTTCTCAACCACGTGGAGTACCTCGTCAAGGTCATGGGTGCAGACCACGTCGGGCTGGGGTCGGACTTCGACGGGTTCAGCCAGACCATCACGGGGTTGGAGGATGTGAGCAAACTTCCCGCGCTTACCGCCGGGCTGCTGGCGCGCGGCCATGCGTCGGACGATGTTCGGAAGATCCTCGGCGGGAACGCCCTACGAGTCTTTCGGACCGTATGGGGGAAATGAGAGCGCGAGAAGA
>DATDEG010000108.1:0-3419 GCA_036523465.1 bacterium | reverse complement strand
GAGGCACTCATCCAATTCCAGGATGTCCTGCCCACGGTTCTGGACCTGGCCGGCATCGGCGGTGAGCCGGGATTCACACACGGCCGGTCGTTTGCCGGAGTGCTCCGCGGTGAAACCGACGAGCACCGCGGCGCAATCATCACCGGGTACTATGAGGGCGTCGACCGGTGCATCCGCACGCAGCAGTGGAGCTACATCGAGCGCCCGGTCGGGGAAGCCGACGAGCTCTACGATCTGCGCGCGGACCCGCGGGAGACACGCAACCTTGCCGCGGACCATCCTGACGAGGCGCGGCGGCTCGCCCAGCTGTTCGGCCTCGAATACCGGCCCCGGAGACGTCGGGGCCGCGGCGTCCAGGGCAAGTACGAGTTGGCATCGTCGGGGATCGACGAGGTTATCGTCGGTAAGCCGTAAAGGGGAGATGGACCGCCACGGACCGTCCGTAGCGGCTCAATCCGGGAGGGGGCGCAGCACGCATGCCGCGTTTCGCCGCCAATCTCACGATGTTGTTCACCGAGTATCCCTTCCTCGAGCGGTTCGAGCACGCCGCCCGCGCTGGATTCTCCGCCATCGAGTACATGTTCCCGTACCAGGAAAATACGGACGAGATTGCGCGCCTACTCGCCGATCTCCGGCTGACCCAGGTGCTGTTCAATCTCCCGGCGGGGAACTGGGCCGGAGGCGACCGTGGCATCGCCCTCGATCCACAGCGGCAGGGTGAGTTCCGGGACGGCGTTGCCCGCGCAGTCGAGCTCGCCCGGCGGTTCAGCTGTCCGAAACTGAACTGCCTGGTCGGAAAACCCATTTCCGGCGTCCCCGAGCGCGAGCAGCGCGCGACGATGGTCGCGAACCTGCGGTACGCCGCCCAGGAGATGGCCCGTCACAACCTCCGGCTTCTCGTGGAGCCGATCAACACCTACGATATCCCGGACTTCTATCTCTCGACCTCGACGGACACCGTCGCGGTGCTCGATGAAGTTGGCGCCCCCAATACCGCTTTGCAATACGACATCTATCATATGCAGCGGATGGAAGGAAACCTCGTGCCCACGATGGAGCGGCTGCGCAGCCGGATCGCCCATGTGCAGGTCGCCGATGCTCCGGACCGGCACGAACCGGGAACGGGAGAGATCAACTTCCCGTTCGTGCTCAGCGCCCTCGACCGCCTCGGTTACGACGGCTATGTCGGTCTGGAGTACCGTCCATCCGGGACGACGGAGACCTCGTTCGGCTGGATCGAGACGATGGGCTTTGGCCGACACTGACAGACAGGAAAACGGGGAACAGGGGGCTGAACCGGAAGAAGGAGAGGGGGGAGGGAGAACGGGCGGGGACGTAAGATCATTCGGTCGAAGCTGCAGGGATCCCGGGGAGGTGGTCGGGTGACAAGAAAGTGGCTTGTCTTGCTGTGGGTGATCGGGTTCGTGGCCGTGATGCTGCCGCCCGCGCAGGCGCAGCGGGTGGTGGTCCTCAAGGCCTGGACGATCGGCCCGGACAACCCGTCCGTGAACCGGTTCAACAACCTGGTGACCGGGGCCGAACGGCTCAACAAGGATTTGGCCCGCGAGAACGCGGGCGTGCAGATCAAGGTCGAAGGCTTCTTCGACACGACCAACTGGGATCAGTTCCTCCGCCGTGTGCTCCTCGGCTTCCAGAGCCCGGCCGACGCACCGGACATCGTGCAGGGGACGCATGCGGTCGCCCCGGCTTGGGCGGACGGAGGGTTCATCATCGCGCTGGACAGCTACATCCCGCGATACTCACAGTTCAGCGACGTCGTGCCCTCGCTGTGGAACGCTATGAAGTACAAGGGCAAGACCTGGGCGATTCCACAGGACACCGAGGCCCGGCCCCTCTACTTCAACAAGACGCTGCTTAAGCAGCTTGGATGGACCGACCAGCAAATCGCCGCCCTGCCGGGCCGTCTCGCCAGCGGCGACTTCACCTGGGATGACGTGATGGCCACAGCCCGGGAGGCCGTCCAGAAGAAGGTCGTCGAGGCCGGCAAAGGGTACTACCACCGCCCGGTCAGCGGTCCGGACTTCCTGCAGTGGTACCGATCCTTCGGTGGCCGTGACTTCGATGCCGCAACGGGCAAGCTCGTCATCAACAAGGCGGCGCTGCTGCGCTACTACACCTGGCTGCGGACCGGCGTCGATCAGGGCGTGATCGAGAAAGACCGCCTGAACAACGACTGGAACCGCTTCCAACAGCCGGTCACGGACGGAAAGGTTCTGTTCTGGTCCGGCGGCACGTGGCAGTGGGCGGAATGGGATCGGGAGTGGGTGAGCCGCAAGGGCGGGGAGGAGTGGCTGTTCGCCAACTTCGGCTATGGTCCGCACCCGGCCTACGTCAAGGGCGGTAAGGCGATCACGATGTCCCAACCGCAGGCCTACTTCGTCACCGCGGCATCCAAGAACAAGGATCTAGCGGTACGCCTGATCGCGTACACGACGGTGCCGGATCTCGACGCGAAGCACGCGGTGGGGAGCGCACACCTGCCGATCTTGCGGACCACTGTCCGCCAGATCAATAACAAGTTCCTGAAGGACGTCAGCTACCTGCTCAACTACACGTCCTTCCAGCCTCCGCATCCGTCCCTGGCGGAGTGGCAGGGCGCCGTCTACCGTGGCGTCTCGGCCACCGAGTCGGGTCAGGTCACGCCCGCGCAGGCGGTCGATCTGGTCGCCAGCGAGATGCAGCGGACGATCAAGGATCAGGTGATCGTTGAGTAATGTTCGCGGAGGGGGGATGAGAGGGGGGACGGCGCGCGTCCGTCCCCCCTCGATTCCGCGAGACCGAGGACCATGGCTCATGAAGCCGTAGCAGCCGAGATCCCGAGAGTTCACCCTCGTCGCCCTCGGCGACGCTACGGCGTCCCGCTGCTCTTCATAGCCCCCGCCACCATCCTCATCCTCCTATTCTTCATCATCCCGGTAGTCACCACGCTCGGGCTGTCGGCGACCGATCTCTCCACGATCACCTTCCGCCAGCCGAAGTGGGTGGGCCTCCAGAACTACCACACTCTGTTCACCGATCCATTCGTCGGGAAGATCCTCCTCAACACGGCGCGCTACGTACTCCTGACGCTCTTGTTCAACGTCGGGATGGGGCTGACGCTCGCGCTCCTGAGCACGAGCATCCCGGCGCGGTGGGGCAACCAGGTCCGGGCGCTGTGGCTGCTGCCGCGCATCTTGCCCTCGGTCGTCTACGTCCTCATCTGGCAGGGCCTGACCCGAGAGGCGCCGTTCGGCCTAGTCAGCGACGTGCTGGGTGTGTCCCGTAACTGGATCACGGCGGAGCCATGGACGGTGATCATCCTAGCTAACGGATTGGTCGGCGCGTCCTTCGGGATGCTGATCTTCACCTCGGCCATCCGCGCCATCCCCAGTGACCTCTTCTACGCCGCGGCCGTGGAT
>DATDEG010000107.1:0-6749 GCA_036523465.1 bacterium | reverse complement strand
GCGCGCGCGCCGCGGCGCGCTTCCGCCTTCAGTTCTAGGGCGCGCTCCCTCATCGCGGCTCGCTCCTCGTCTGTGAATCCCCTGGACGTCTTGTTGGTTGCGGTGGTGCTCCTGACAGGCTTTTGCGTATCCTTCTTTGGGCTCACAGGAACCTCCTCATCATAGAGTCGAACCCCCGGACTACCGCCGGCGCCGACCTGCTCTCTGTCGGGGTCGAGGAGACTTCGCCTTCTGAAGCCGCAGCCGCGGTATCGGCCGCGGTTTCTTCGGCTCGCGAAGTTGCCACTGAATCAAGCCGCCCTGATTCGTCCTCGGTTCGGGGATCTCCGGCTGCGACAGGACGTCGACGCAGGCGAGCCGAACACGTCGGGCGCTCAGGAGCGCTCCGGCCACCGGCGTGAGCATGACCTCCTGGAGCCGCTGCCTGGCAGCGCCATCCCCGCCGAAGCCGAGATCCAGGCCTGTTGGATGCCGCGCGTGAAACAGAGCCGGTTGCGGCTGGCGGATGATCGTCGACGTGATTGGAGGGCCGCCCGCCACAGACGTCGTGACCGTTTCAGCCTCCCCCGCCATTCCGTACAGAACGAACAATGTTGGACCCTCTTGGATGACGCCTTGAGTGCTCCAGTACTTGTGGTCCGGGTTGTATCCGGCTTCCTGCCACCCTCTCCCCGCGAACGTATGATCGAGCGAGCCGTCGCCGTTCCACCGCATGACGAGGAGCAGCGGATAGACTGGCAATTGAACGTCCACGCCCGCGACAACAGCGTGTCTGCCTCCGGAATATCCGGTCGCGAAGACATAGAGCTGTCCCCCCGCCCACCCGATGCCGGCCGGACTGATGCGGCTGTATTCCGCGTCGCCACTGGTTGCGCCATCGGGTTGCAGCAATCGCAGCAGGCGAGCCGCCGGCGGCGGGGTAATGCTCGGCAGTCCCAGTCCGAAATTGGGGTCGTGTTGACCTCCCGCGGTAACTCTTCGAAGGGCGACCGAGACGAAGGGCGAGGCATATTTCGCCGGCTCGTGCTCAGTGGAGAGGACCACGACGAAGGAGTCGTCTGATGCCAGAAAGCAGTCGGCGCCGCCGGGGCCCGCACCGGGATGTGTAAAGCCGAAGACATCGACGAAGCCCATGGTGCCAAAGACAGCATCCACCTGACCGTTCGGTAGCAGCACGGTCAGCTCGCTCTTGCCGGCTGTATCGACCCGCAGCGCGATCCGTCCATCCGATCGCACGCCGAGCACCGCGGCGCTGCCAAAGCCGACCCCGGGCCTCGGGTTGGACCTTCCGGCCGTGCCGAAGGATGGATCGGGTGCTCCCACAGAGTCAGTCTTGATGACCCATGGTTCTGGGCCGCCTCCGGCAATCACGAGGCTGCCATCGCTGAGGCGTTTGATGCTCGTGATGACGCTATTGGGCGGCAGTAACGCGAGAGGTACTCGGTTGCCCATCTCGCCTCTTACACTCACAAAGCGAAGGGCTGGTCCGGTGGCCGCGGCCGAGCGTTCGACGAATACCGCCGACCCGTCCGGCGCCACGTGCGCCGGATGACGAATCGATGCATGCAGCGAGAATCCGCCGGCCCCGAAGGCCGGATCCGGATCAGCGGTGGACTGGCCCAGAACCGTCACGGACGGGATGCGGTCGCAGTTGGTCCCGAGCAGCTGGCGCGTGCCGGCCAAGAATACCTGCGAGTTGCGGATCGCCATCGCTGCCGGCGTGAGCGACGCGCCGTCAGAGTGGACGGTCACGGTTCCTGCGGGTCCCCAGCCGCTGTCGACTTGTCCGTAACCCGAGGCTCCAGGCACGGTTCGGAACCGACAGCCGGCGGCAAGGTTATCCGAGGCGGTGCTTCCTGCTACAGGGACGTGTTGTGCGAAGAGATACACGTGCGAGCCGTCGGACGCCGTCACCGGTGACGCGACCGGGCCTCCGAGGTCGTGCTCGGCGACGCCACCGTCGCCGAACTCGTAATCGAGCTCGATTCCGTTCGGGGCGACGGCAAAGACCATCGCCCGGCGATCGACACACCCGGCGACGAATCCGTTTGCCTCACCCGCGCAGGTGAATCCGCGCTGCCCGATCGCCAAGGGCGACACCCACAGGCCATTCTCACCGAACGTGACATCGGGGGTCCCGTCGGTCAGCAGCTGCAGGAGCGCGCCAACCGATGTCGCGCCGACCCCAGGGTGATTCAGGTGTGCTGTTAGTGCAATGATGGCGCGGCCGGCGCTTAGTCGGAGGGACGCGACTTCGAGGCGAACGAGCCCCGGCAGAGCGGGAGCGCCTGCCAGGTCGATGTCGCGAGGCGCCGCCCCGGTCGCGCCGATCATCGTGAATCGCACGCGCGTGCCGCGAGAGGAGGCGATCGCGAAGCCCGCGCCGTCCGCCGCCATCCGGGTGCTGCCCACCGGCTGCGTCGCGAGCGTGTCGTACAGCCAGCTCGGATCGACGGGCCTCTTCGTGACGGTCCCGAGTTGGGTGGGCCCTGCCACCGTGCAGAGCGCGTATGACCATGCGCCTGGTCCGTTGCCTTGCGGCGCTTGACGAATCAGCACGGCCACGTCGTCGCTGGCAGTCGGACAAGTTGCGAGCGGGTCCGACATGCGGCCCTCTTCCGAGATGAGGCGGATGCCGGTCCCGTCCCACCGGTCGAGTTCCCGCGGGGCGCCATCGACCGGGAACCGCACCATCCGCACGGCTGTGTTGCCCTGCTGCCACGGCCGCCCGAACTCCCATCCCCACGCGATCAGGCACACAGAACCGTCGTTGAGGACCTGTAGGCCGACGGTCGTGCCGCCTACCAGGTGGGTTTCTTTCTCACCCGCAAACTGGTCTTGAAACACATCTGGCACGCCGGTCCACAGCGTGCCGCGATTCCCGAAGGTACGGTCGGCGAAAGCGAGCGTCATGGGCGCGATAGCTCCAGTGGTCTTAAGGAGTTCCCTACGATGCAGCTCCGCGGGCGCCGGGATTATCGTCTGCCTGCGGCCAGTCCGAAGAAATGAGCCAAGCGAACCCGTTCGATTGTTGGACTAGGTTCAAGGGGTTGACTATCGACCCCTTCGTCCGGTCGTCTATGGATAGCTATCTTCTCAGCGTCCCTGGTTCAGCCGAGTCTCGCCCCTAGTCCAACTGGGGTCAATCTTAAGAACTTGTTGAACGCGGCATCATTTTGATCGTCGAGGCTCGTGCCGCAGCGGTCACGATGCTCCCGACGATGCGTTCTGAGTAGCGGCGGCACTTCGTGCGGTATGCGGCGTCGATCTGGTCGTTCAGGTCGGGGTCGGCGTCTGCGAAGGTGACATCCTTCTCAACGCCACCGGCCCAGATCCGGCTCTCGTGGCGTACCTGGGTGCCGTGGAACCAGGCGCCCGTGCGCCCATTCACGGCACGGACGTAGAGACACGATATGACGCTATCATCCTGATAAGCGCTTTGGGGAGCGGCTGAAGTTGAGATGCGATTTGAATGCGGCAAAGGCGAAGAGGATTCGCCTTTCCTCAAACACCGGCATTCCCCACTTCACCGTCTCTGTCGCGTTCGGCGCGGCGACCGCTTTCAGAATCGCACGTATCTCACGCAGCTTTGCCTGCCCTCCCTGGGGCGCAGCGTTGATGTAATCCGTCACAGTAGTCGGTTTGGCTCTCGGCATGAGACCATTCTATCAATTGTCCTATCCGAGGCGCCGTAAGCCGGCGGCGCCTGCTGAGCTCCCAAGCAGGCCATGAGACGAGATCCGGGCTCAAGGGCGCGGTTCTCGTGGCCGGGGTAAGGATAAATAAGGTGATTTGGTCTGTTAAGTCAAGTTGAGGAGCCGAACTGTGAGACGACCAAGAGTCTTCTTTGATGTCGGCGCTTCTCTGGATGGCTTCATCGCGCCCGAGGGCATGGATCTGGCTCACGCCGAGGATCCCGATTACAAACAGTGGCTCAAGTTGTGGATGGATCTGCAAAAGTGGGTCTTCCACCAACGATTCTTTCGCGAGAACCTCAAGCTGGGCGAAGGAGGGGAGACCGGCCGGGA
The DNA here is from genome assembly GCA_036523465.1 of bacterium. Taxonomy (GTDB): domain Bacteria; phylum Sysuimicrobiota; class Sysuimicrobiia; order Sysuimicrobiales; family Kaftiobacteriaceae; genus Kaftiobacterium. Next base: position 2,721 of record DATDEG010000107.1, on the reverse strand, counting down.
TAACCGCATGCTGGAAGAGACATTTGCCCGTACGGGCGTGAGCATCATGGGGAAGAAGATGTTCGCCGCTGGCGAACGTTTCTGGCCCGAGGAAGCCCCCTTCCACACGCCCGTCTTCGTCCTGACCCATGAGATCCGCAAGCCGTGGGAACGCCCCGGAGGGACGGTCTTCCACTTCATCAACGACGGGATCGAACGCGCGCTGGGGCGAGCGCGGGAAGTGGCCGGGAACCGGGATATCAGGATCGCGGGCGGAGCCGATGTCATTCAGCAATATCTCAACGGCGGGCTCGTCGATGAGTTCACGGTCCACTATTCGCCCGTGTTCTTCGGTCAGGGTACGTTACTCTTCACGAACATCAACTCCGGCATGAGCTTGCGGATCAAAGAAGCTATACCATCCCAAGATGTCACCCACATCAAGTACGAAGTCTTGAAGTAGGCGCGGGCAGGTGCCGATGAAGAACGTGAAGAGTCGACGCTACCTTGTGTTGCTGCGTGGCATCAACGTTGGAGGCAGCAACATCATCAGGATGGCTGCCCTGAAGGCCTGTTTCGAAGGTCTGGGATGCGCCGATGTCGCCACCTACATACAGAGCGGCAATGTAGTTTTCAGCGCCGCAATTGGCGACCAAGCGATGTTGGGACGCACGATCGAAGATGCGCTCTCAGAGCAGTTCAAGTACAAAGCGAAAATCGTGGTGGTTCCGGTCGGCGTCCTCAGGCGCGTGGTGGCGGAAGCGCCGAAGGGTTTCGGCGCCAGACCAAACCGATACCGCTACGATGTGATCTTCCTCAAGGAGCCGCTCACTCCCCAGAAGGCGATGGGGGCTGTGGAAGTCAAAGCGGGAGTGGACGACGCATCGGCCGGGAAGCATGCGCTCTATTTCTCTCGCCTGATCAGTAAAGCGGCGCAGAGCCGGTTGAGCAGAGTCATCCAGAAACCGGAATACCAGTACATGACCATCCGCAACTGGAACACAACGACCAGGCTGCTGGTGCTGACTGAGAGATCACACGTTACCGCGTCCCGACCTCGAGGAGCAGCTCGGTGATCCGCGCCAGGTGGTAGTCGTCGTGCTCGGCCACGAAGAACGCGTGATCGACCAGGTTCATCGGCACGCGCAGCCTGGGATGAGGCGCGGTGAACGCCAGCGCCGCATCATCGACCGCCTCGAGTTTGCCGACCAACCCTGATCGAGCCTCCCGGAAACCGGTGAAGATCGTTCGAAGCGGCGCGGCATTGTGGTTTGCTTCATGGGTCCGGCGATTCGACAGATCCGCCGGGGTCATCTCCGGCTTCCGGGCCAGCAGGTCCTCCACCCGCGCGAGCCACAGCGGCTCGAGGTCCTCGAGGTGCCCGGCGTTCTCTTGAGCCGACCAGGTGCTGCCCGAGCGGTGGGTGAGGATCGTCGCCGGCAGAGCGGTGAGGCGCTCCTCCAGGCGGGCAGGCGTCCCCCGGAGGCGTTCGACGATAACAGGAAAAAGATCCGCCCTCAGGCCTGTGGGAAATTGGCGTTCAAACCAGGGCTGCTTTCGTATCATCCATGTCCCCCCGGCCCATCACGTGAAGGCAATCGTGATCGGGCATCAAGTTCGATTTTCATGACCGCTCCGGCGGCCGCTTGAACCCCGGCAGGATTTCCGCCCGTTCAAGCGCGCGTCCTATCGCCAGGAGCGTCATCTCCGACCACCGGGGTCCGATGACCTGAACGCCGATCGGGAGGCTGTTGTCATCGAGGCCGGCGGGGAGTGCGAGTGCCGGCAGGCCCGCGAGATTGCAGGCGAGACCCAGGCCGCCGTGTGCAAAGTAGCTGATCCGCGTGCCGCCGACATAGATCTGCGCGCCGGGGGCGGCGTGCCGGAAGGCGCTCGCCATCACGGTGGGGATGATGAGCGCATCGAGGTCTGCGAAGAACGCGTCCCACGCCGCGATGAACCGGTCGCGACGCTCCAGGGCGGAGAGGTACCAGGCCAGAGTGCGCTGCTCATCTCTCAGATCGGCGCCCGGCGACGCGATGCTCGTGATCGTGGAGACGAGGTCGAGGAACAGCGTCGACTGATCCGGCCAGTCGATCTTCGGAAGGCGCTCCTCAACCCGGGCGCCGCCGTTGGCAACATCTCGTGCAACCCTCGCCACCCTTCCCTGGACCGCCTGCTCCACCGGGATTCCGGGTACGGCCGTCGCAACCGCCAGCCGGAGCCCATCGAGCGGCGCGCGCGTCCTGCGCGGCAGCGGTACAGGTGGCACATCCGTATCGATTCCGTCCGGGCCCGAGGTGATCCGCAGGCCGAGCTCGAGATCGTCGAGGGTGCGTGCCATCGGGCCGAGACAACTCATGATGCGGACCGTCCGCGCCGCCCCGGGAGGGGGTGAGAAGAAGCCGGTAAGCGGGATCAGGTGCTCGGTCGTCTTCAAACCGTAGACGCCGCAGAACGCGGCGGGCAGCCGGATCGAGTGACTCAGATCCGAGCCGAACTCCAACGGGCTCAATCCCGCCGCGACCGCCGCCGCGGCTCCACCACTGGACCCTCCGGGGGTGCGGTCCTCGTCCCAGGGATTATTCGTACGGCCGAAGATCGTGTTGGCGGTTTGATAGTCGGCCAGGAACGGCGGGACGTTTGTGTGGCCGATGATGATCGCACCGGCGGCCCGCAGCCGGGCGGCCACGGATCCGTCCGTGACCGGCACACGGTCGAGCAACTCGCTGCCGATCGTCG
>DATDEG010000106.1:0-2150 GCA_036523465.1 bacterium | reverse complement strand
GCCCACGAAACGCTGTCGAACCTGCACTCCGTGCGGCGGCCGTCCCATTCGATGCCCACGGACCACGGCACGGTATCCTCCGTCCCGTTCGGCAATCGATCGCTCGCCTGGACGATCGCGCGGAGCCGCCCGATCGCCGATACGGTGTCCCTGCCCGAGAAAGCCACCGAAAAAGGACCAGACCGCCCACCCGCCTGCGAGGAATCGTCCAGCGGCTCGAGGATCAGGGCCGAAAGCCTCGGGGGGACGCTGTCCACGACCAACAGTCCCGCACGCTGCGGGTGGTAGGCCACGTCTTTGCGTCGGATCTCGAAGTGCAGATGAGGGCCTCCCGCACCGCTCTCTCCCGACCAGGCGATTGTCCCTCCCGCTCGCACTGGAAGCTGCCCGGGAGAAGGCCAGAGATCCTGCTCGTACTGCCCGGTGGAGTCCTGTGCGTGCTGCACGTATTCGGCGAGAGGCGTGGCAAAAGCATCGAGGTGGCCCAGCTGGAGGGTGCGCCCGTCGGGTGTGCGCAAGTAGATCGATCGCCCATAGCCCACTCCGGAGCTCCGTACCCGTTCGATCCAACCGCTCTCCGGCGCGAGCACCGGGCGCCCCACCTTCCGCCCGGTGCCGAGGTCGAATCCCGCGTGAAAGTGCCCGATCCGGTAATCGCCGAAGCCTCCGTTGAAGACGAGCGGTTTTGCCAGCGGGGTTCCGGGAAGTGGCGCCGCGAATGGAGGCTGTGTCGTCGGGTTCGGAGTGACCCAGGTGGCGCCCTGGAGCGGTGCCGGAGCGAGCCAGAGCAGTGTCACCGCAACAGCAATCAGGAGCATGATGAAGGGCCTCGGTATGCCGCACGTGCCGGCGGGCTGCCGTTGCCTACTACGGTAGACGCACGCCATCGATCGCCGCACGGATCATGATCTTATGGCAGTATCTTCCGCAATGGCCCAGACGCCACAGACCCCCGAGTTCGAGCGCCTCGTGCGTGAGAGCTTCGACAAGCAGGAGGTGATGCGGACCCTCGGCGCGCGCCTGACGCGCATCGCGCCGGGTGTAGTCGACATCGAGCTCCCCTATCGCGGGGCCCTGACCCAGCAGCACGGGTTCTTGCACGCCGGGATCGTGACTGCCGTCCTCGACAGCGCCTGCGGCTACGCGGCGTTTAGCTTGATGCCTCCCGGCGCGGGCGTGCTGAGCGTCGAGTTCAAGGTGAACCTCCTAGCCCCGGCCAAGGGTGACGTGTTGATCGCGCGGGGCCGCGTCTTCCGTGCCGGCCGTACGATTTCCGTGTGTCAGGCAGACGGGATCATGCGGTCAGGAAGTCAAGAGACGCCGGTCGCGACCATGCTCGCGACGATCATGACGGTGACCGGCCGGCCCGATCTGGCCTGTTAGCGGGTCGGCTGCGAGCACCTGCGAAATCGGCAGGCACTCTGTGCTAAGTTGGTCAATGACGAACCTCAGAGGCAACCCTAATGAGACTCAAGATCATGAACATCTACGTGGAGCCGCCATCATTATGAAGACGCCGTCGGGTCACGGGCGCAAGCCTGGCAAGGCGAAGCCGAAGGCCAAGGGCACGTCGCGCGCAAGCAAGCCACGCAAGTCGGCCGAGAAACCCGCTTCACGGCTCATCGACCAGCGGATCCGCGACCTGGGGGGATGGCGCGGGGAGACCCTCGCCCGCATGCGGGCGATGATCCTGGAAGCCGACCCCGAGATGACCGAGGAGTGGAAGTGGGACAATCCGGTCTGGTCGCACCACGGGATTGTCTCCACTGGGGAGGCGTACACGAAAGTCGTGAAGCTCACGTTCGCCCAAGGGGCCAGGATTCCAGACCCATCGCGCCTCTTCAATTCCAGCTTGGGAGGGAACACGCGAAGGGCGATCGACATCCACGAAGGGGAGAAGGTCGACGCGGGCGCGTTCAAGGCGCTCGTGAAGGCCGCGGTGGCCCAGAATGGCCCGCCGGCGAAGAAACGGTAGACCCTGAGGTGCAATTCCGAGTTGCGGCGCGCGGCGCATGCACGACGCCGAGCAAGCGGATGGAGCTGAAGAGGCGTTGCGTCGGTCAGGATCGGCGTCGGAGCCTCCCGCATGTGGCGCGATAAGACGGTCTCCGTGGTCTTCCCCACCTACAACGAGAAGGACTCCATACGCA
>DATDEG010000105.1:0-12967 GCA_036523465.1 bacterium | reverse complement strand
CCCGGCTCGGAGAACAGGACGCGCAGCACGGCGCTAGCGTCGACGTACTTCACTGGGATCCTCGCGCACGGCGCGCAGCGATGCCTGGATGTCGACCAGTTGGTCGAGCGTGGAGATCTTGAGCGTGCTCCAGTTCTGTGTCCCTGGCTTGAGCCGGCCTGCCCGCGCCAACCGCTCGTGCCATAGCATCGTGGCCGGAGGAGGGCCGAGCTGCGCGATCGGCTCGTCCCGGTCCCTCACGACGATCCGTGATCCTCGGGCGGCCATCCGGAGATACTTGCTCAAATGTGCTTTGAGCTCGCTTACGTTGATGTCCTTCATGGTCTCATAATAAGACCATGAAGGACCGCTGACAAGAGGGCCGAGCATACCTAGGGTCGGGGTAATGGGCTAGACGTTCAGCTCCCGGAGTTCGCCTGTGACCATGTAGACGATGCGCTCGCAGACGTTCGTGAGGTGGTCCGCGGCGCGCTCGAGGTGGCGGGCGACGATGAGGATCTCCAAGGCGCGGGGCACGATGCCGGGGTTCTTGATCATCAGATCGAGCAGCTCGTGAAGGACGCGGTTCCGCAGCTCGTCGACCGCGTCGTCCCTCTTCGCCACCGCCCTCGCCCGTTCGGCGTCCAGATTCCGGAAGGCGTCGAGGGTCTCCCGGATCATGTCCTGCAGGAGGCCATCCATCTTCGGGATGTCCACCAGCGGCTTGACCGGTGGCTCCGTCCCCAAGCGCTTGACGGCGCGGGAGATGCCTTCCGCGTGATCGGCCATCCGCTCGAGATCGATCGTGATGGCGAACACGGCGGCAATCGTGCGGAGGTCGCGGGCCATCGGCTGCTGGGTGGCCAGGAGGCGCATGCACCGCTCTTCGAGGCTCATGTGCAGCGCGTCGATGGTGTCGTCCTCGGCGATGACTCGCTCCGCCGCCTCCAGGTCGCGGTTGCGTAGGGCTTCGACGGAACGGTGGATCGCCTCGCCGGCCTGCTCCCCCATGCGGACGACGTCGTCCTTCAATTGCGTCAATTCTCGCTCGTACGATTCACGCGTCATCTACCCGAACCGTCCCGTGATGTAGTCTTCCGTCCTGCGGTCCTTGGGCCGCGTGAACAGCTCGTTCGTGGAGCCGAACTCGATAAGCTCCCCGTCGAGGAAGAACCCCGTGAGCTCCGACACCCTGGCCGCCTGCTGCATGTTGTGCGTGACGATGACGATCGTGATGTCTTTCGCCAGCTCCCGGGCGAGCTCTTCGATACGCAGCGTACTCGCGGGATCCAACGCGGAGGCCGGCTCATCCATGAGCAGGACCTCCGGTGAGACGGCGAGGGCCCGGGCGATGCACAACCGTTGCTGCTGCCCGCCGGAGAGGCTGGTCCCGGACTTCTGCAGACGGTCCTTCACCTCATCCCATAGCACGGCCGCGCGGAGGCTTTGTTCCACGACGGCCTCGAGCTTCCGCCGGTTCCGTTCTCCGGCGAGAGTCAACCCGGCGCAGACATTGTCGAAGATGCTCATCGTCGGAAACGGGTTGGCCTTCTGGAAGACCATGCCGATCCGCCGCCGTACCCGGACCGGATCCACACCGTCGCCGTAGATCTCCTCCTCTCCGAGGAGGATCCGGCCCTCGACCCGCGCTCCTGGGATGAGTTCGTGCATCCGGTTGAGGCAGCGCAGAAAGGTCGATTTCCCGCATCCGGACGGGCCGATGATCGCCGTGACCTTGCGCTCGGGGATGGTCAGCGTGATCCCCCGCAGCGCGTGGAGGCGGTCGAACCAGGCGTGCACGTTCTCCGCCTGGATACCCACGGTGCGGTCGATCAATCCGGTGGTCTGTGTTTCCACACGATCCCCCATCAGTGCAGCTTCACCTGGCGGCCCGCGGCGTACCGGGCGGCGACGTTGACGACCAGCACAATGCCCACGAGCACGAGCGCGCCGGCCCACGCCTGGCGGTGCCAGTCATCGAACGGCGAGATCGCGTAGGCGAAGATCTGAATGGGCAGCGCCGCGATGGGCTGCAGCAGGTCGCGGTTCCAGAACCGATTCCCAAAGGCGGTGAACAGCAGCGGCGCCGTCTCGCCGGCCACCCGGGCGAGCCCCACCATGATGCCGGTGACGATCCCCGCGGCCGCGGTCGGCATGACCACCCGCAGCAGCGTCTTCCACAGCGGGATACCCAGGGCCAGCGACGCCTCCCGCACGCTTTGGGGGACGAGGCGGACGATCTCCTCGGTGGTCCGCATCACCGTCGGGATCAGCATGACGCCGAGCGCCACGCCGCCGGCCAGCGCGCTGAAGTGCCGCATCGGCAGCACGATCAGCACATAGGCGAAGAGCCCCATGACGATGCTGGGGATCCCGTTCATCACGTCCGCGATGAACCGCGCGGCGTAGCTCAGCCGGGTGCCGGCGTATTCCGACAGGTACGTCCCCCCGAGGACACCGATCGGGATGCCGATCACCGCGGCGAGCGCGACCAGGACGATCGTGCCGAGGATTGCGTTCGCCATCCCCCCGCCGGGCTCACCCGCGGCGCCGGGGAGGTGCGTGAAGAATTCCCAGTTCAATGCGCCCAGCCCCGTGCGGGCCAGGAAGCCGAGGATGATGAACAGCGGGGCGAGGACGACGAGCGTGCAAGCCAGGGTCGCCAGGGCCATGCCCCCGTTCTTCAACCGGCGGAACTGATAGCGACCGTCCATGCTCACTCCCGGATCTGCGCCGGAGTGCGGGCTACAGATCTGACGAGCAGCCGCGCCAGCGCGTTCACGACGACGGTCACGACGAACAGCACCAACCCCGCGTAGATGAGCGCCGCGACGTAGACGTCGCTCGTCGCCTCCGTGAACTCGTTTGCGATCACCGCCGGGATCGTGTAGGCGGGGGCGAACAGCGAGGCCTTGATCTGCGGCACGTTGCCGATGACCATCGTCACGGCCATGGTCTCCCCGAGCGCCCGGGCCAGAGCGAGGAAGATGGCGCCGATGATCCCCGAGCGGGCGTAGGGCAGCACCGCGGTTCGTGTGGTCTCCCAACCGGTGGCGCCGAGGGCCTGGGCCGCCTCGCGCTGGGACCTCGGGACGGTGCGCATCACCTCGGTACTCACGGCGACGATGAAAGGCACGATCATGACCGCCAGGATCAAGCCGGCGGTGAGCATCCCGATGCCGAGGGGCGGACCGCTGAACAGCGGAAGAAACCCCAGCCAGGAGCGCAACAGCGGCCCCAGCACCGTGCGCACCCAGGGCACGAGGACGAAGATCCCCCACAGCCCGATGACGACGCTGGGGATCGCCGCCAGAAGCTCGATGAAGAAGCCGATCGGAGAGCGCAGCCAGCCGGGAACGAGTTCAGAGAGGAAGATTGCGGTTCCCAGGCCGAGGGGCACCGCGATGAGAAGTGCCAGCGCCGAGCTGACGAGCGTGCCGTAGACGAACGGCAGCACGCCGAAGTCGAGCGCCACGGGGTCCCACGTCGATGTGACGAAGAAGGCGCCGCCGAATCGGACGATCGCGGGCGCCGCCGCCACGATGAGCGCGATGACCATCATCCCGACGATCACCGGCACGGCCGCCGCCGCGATGGCGAGGACCAATTGAAAGGACCGGTCGCCCGTCTGCGCCGACGCGGCCGGCCTTCCGACAACACTCACGGGGAGGCCCTTAGGGCAGTACCGGCGCCCCCTTGACCGTGACGGTCTTCAGCGTGCGCTCGATCCGTGCCACGAGGGTCTTCGGCAGCGGCGCGTACAGCAGCGTCGGTGCGTACTTCTGCCCGTCGTGCGTCGCCCACCACAGGAACTCGACCAGCGCCTTGCCCTTCACCGGATCGCTCTGATCGCCCTGGATGAGGATCCAGGTGAACCCGGCGACGGGATAGACGTCTCTTCCCTCCGCGTTGGTGAAGAACACCCGGTAATCCTCAAGCATGTTCTTCACAGCACCGTCCACGCCCTTCGAGGTGCTGGAAAGGGTGGCCCGCACGAACTGCCCGGCCCGATTCTGCACGGCTCCGAACGTCATCTGATTCGTCAAGGCATAAGCCAACTCGACGTATCCGAGCGAATTCGGCGTCTGCTTGACGAGCCCGGCCACGCCCTCGTTTCCGCGGCCACCCAAGCCGGTCGGCCAGTTGACCGAGGTCCCCTCTCCAACCTTGGTTTTCCACTCCGCGCTGACCTTGCTCAGGTAGTTCGTCCAGATGTTCGTCGTCCCCGATCCATCGGAGCGATGCGCCACGACGATATCCGCCGCCGGAAGGGTGACTTTTGGATTGGCCTTCATCATCCGCGGGTCATTCCACTTCGTGATCTTGCCGAGGAAGATGTCGGCGAGGACGTCGGGCGTGAAGTTCAGGACGGGGCCGATCCCGGCGATATTGTAGACGGGGACGACCGCGCCCGCGACCATCGGGATGTGCAGCACCCGGCCGCCGGCCTGCGTGATCTGCTCGTCGGTCATCGGGCCGTCCGAGGCTCCGAAGTCCACCGTCTTGGAGATGAACTGCCGGATACCGCCGCCGGAGCCGATGGACTGGTAGTTGATCTGGACTCCCTTCTCAGTGGCATAGACTTGCGACCACTTCGAGTACAGCGGGAAGGGGAACGTCGCCCCCGCCCCGTTCAAGGTGACTCCCTGCGCGGCCGCGGGCAGGACCGCGGCTCCGACCAGCGCCGCCAGGGCGGCCGTGAGCAGACGCTTCACCTGAGTGATAACCATCGTGTTTGGATGCCTCCTCGGAGAGGTTATCGTGAACGAGCCTACCGTGACGCGGGTCAAGGCTGTGCCAATGCATAGCGAAGACTGCGTGAAGTCCAGGTGAAGCCTACGGGAGGAAGCGGCGACCCCCGGCGGCGATGCGGCGCAGTGACACTTCGATGCGATCAACGAGGCGCGGCGGGAGCGGCGCGTAGAGCAGCGGTGCGGCGTACCGTTGACCGTCGTGCGTGGCCCACCAGAGGAACTCGGCGAGCGCCTTCCCCTTTTGAGGATCTGGCTGGTCTTGACGGATCAAGATCCACGTGAAGCCCGCAACCGGGTAGACGTCAGGCCCCGATGGGTCGGTGATGAGGATACGGAAATCGTCCGGCACCGAGTCGAGCGCGCCGGCGACCGCCGCCGTCGTGCTCTCGAGCGATGGCCGGATGAACCGTCCAGACCGGTTGCGGATGTTGCCGAAGCGCATCTTTGACGTCAGGGCGTAGGCAAGCTCGACGTAGCCAAGCGCGTTCGGCGTGCGGTTCACGAGCTCCGCGACACCCTCGTTGCCCTTCCCGCCAAGTCCGGTCGGCCAGGCGACCGAGGTCCCCTCGCCCACGCGGGTCTTCCACCCCGGACTCACCTTTCGCAGGTAGTTCGTCCAGATCGCGGTGGTGCCGGATCCGTCGGATCGGTGCACGACGATAATCTCCTCGCCGGGGAACGGGACCGATGGATTCAGCCGGGCGATCTGCGGGTCATTCCATTTCGTGATCTGGCCGAGGAAGATGCCCGCCAGCACCTCGCCTGAGAAGTTGAGGCCCGCGTCCACGCCGGGGATATTGTAGACGGTCACGACCGCGCCCGCGACCATCGGAATGTGCAGGACCACGCCACCTGCCTGCGCGATCTGCTCGTCGGTCATCGGGCCGTCCGCGGCTCCGAAGTCCACCGTCTTGGAGATGAACTGCCGGATACCGCCGCCGGAGCCGATGGACTGGTAGTTGATCTGGACACCCTTCTCAGCAGCATAGACTTGAGACCACTTCGAGTAGAGCGGAAATGGGAAGGTCGCACCGGCCCCGTTGAGCGTCACCGTGCCGCCGGGACGCGCCGGCTGAGAAGTGGGCTGCTCGACGGTGCGCGGGCCGCATGCCGCCACCAGCAGTCCCGCGGCGGCGACCAGGATCCCCATGCGACGTGATGAGCTACTCACGTGATTCAGTCGCGGAGGTCGAGGCGATACCCGAGCCCGCGAACCGCGACGATGCGGATGCTCCCCGGACCCTCCAGCTTCTTGCGCAGCCAGCCGACGTGCGTGTCCAGCGTGCGGGTGTCCCCGAAGTAGTCCTCGCCCCAGACCTCGTGCAACAGGCGCTCGCGGCGGACGACCTTCCCCTGGTGCCGCAGGAGCAGATGCAGCAGGTCGAACTCTTTCGCCGAAAGCCCTACCGGCCGGCCGCCGGCGGTGACCTCGTGGCGCTCTACGGCCATGACGATCTGTCCCGCGCTGAGCCGCTCTTCCACCCCGGCCTGGAGCACTAGCGTCTCGAGGACGTTGGCGACGTCCTCACAGCGGTCGGTGCTCGCCTCGAGGATCTCGAGAATGTCCTTCCACTTGATGATCTCCTTCGCGTCGCGACGGCCGCGGAAGAGGGCCTCAATGCCGTCGCGCAGCAGGTCATCGCCGCGGTTCTCCAACCGGTGCAGGGTACGCGTGTGCGGGAAGACGTCCCGCAGTTGCCGCAACTGCAGCGCGCGGTGGAGTTCCTGGGCGGACTCGAGGACGACCCGTCCCATCTCCACGGCCTGAGGGATAGCCCGCCGCACCCGATGGATGGCCAGGCGGGCGGCGGCCGCCTCGATAGCATCGAGGATGTCATCGAGGTAGCCGGTCAGCGCCTTCAGCGACTCCGGATTGAGGGAGACCGGCTCAGGCCGGACGAGCATCTCGAAGACGTCGCGGGCCACGGCGTCGCCCTTGTGCTCGAGATCGCGGACAGCCTGCCAGCCGTCGTCGACCTCCCGCCGCCCTTCCAGCGCGGCGGTGAGGACGCTGGCCGCGTCGAGGATCGTGGTCCCCATCTCTTCGAGGAGGTCGAGATCGCGATTCGGAGGCGTTCCGGGCCGGTCCCGCGCAGCCGGAGGCCCGGCGCCATCGGGGACACCCATCGTGGGCTCAGCATAGCACGCGGGATGTGAAGCGTACGCGAAATGCTGTCGAAGGCGCCGGGGAACAGTTCACGAACGTAGTCCGTTAGTGCGGATAGAGGGGGTGGCCCGATGCGCGCCGTGGCTGCGCTCAGTTTACTTGTGGTTCTTGTGTTGACCCCGGCCGTTGCTCCCGCCGAACAGATCGCACCGTCCGTCGCGTTGGTCGACGCTTTCCACACCCTCGACGGACGCACGATCACGATCGGCGGCGTCCTGCGGAACACGGGGACGACTCCGCTGCGCGGGTTGATCATCGACGCGAACGGCTATGGGCCCGATGGGTTCCTGGTCGCCTCGGGAACCGACGGCATCCCGTGGCAGCTGGCCCCCGGCGCGCTCGAGCGGTTCAGCATGTCGCTCCCGCTCGGCCCCCAGCTCGTCCGTGAGTACCTGGTCCAGGTCTCCCTGCCCGGTCTATCCCGTCCCCTCAGCGTGGCGCGCCGGACGATCGACATCGAGCTCTACCGGCAACACGTGCGGACGCTCATTCAGGTCGAAGGCAACACGCGAAACGGTCTGCTCGTTGTCCGGGCCGACGCCGAGGGGCTGCCGGTCAGCCTGGTCATGGTCCGGGCGAGCCTGTGGGCTCTGGATCCCCTCATCGACCACTTCAGGCTGGTTACCCTCGATTTCGATGTGCAGCCCGACAGCAGCAAGACCGTCTTCGTGAGCACGACACAGGCGATCTTGGTGTCGCTGCAGATCGTGGACATCCGCCTGCGGGCCAACTGGAATTAGGGCTAACTTCACCAGGGTAGGCCGAGGGCTCCCGTCAGGAACTGCATGAGCGGATCCGTCCGCCGGCAGACCGCGAGGAAACTGTCCATGAAGCCGCGGCCGCAGACCTCCCGGTCTGAGAAGGACTCCATCACGTAGAAGTCCTTGAGCTTGAGATCCTCGGCGTGCGGGTGGCCGGCGTCGAACCCCGCGGGCACCCGCTTCAGGGCCTCTCCCTCGATGTCGACCCGCTTCCGGACGGCGCTCCACGCTGCGGGGCGCGCTACGATCCGGGCGCGGATCTTCGAAAGCGACGGCCCGTCGGGATGCCACAATCCGCCTCCGCCTCTGGACCGGCCCGGCTCGATGTGAAGGTAGAATCCAGGAGCATGCGCATCGCGTCCGCCGTGCTCATGTGAGAAGTGTGCCCCCAGATGAGTCTTGTACGGACTCTTGTCACGCGAGAACCGGATATCGCGGTGGATCCGGAACATCGAGCCGCCGACGGGACGGGCATCCGCCGTGGCGTGCGGGCTGATCCGCCGCAGACGCGGACCGAGGTCGGCGATAAAGCGCAGCATCGGGTCGCGCGCGGAGCGCTCGTACTGATCCTTGTGCTTGGCGAACCACTCGCGGGTATTGTGATCCCGGAGGTTGGCCAAGAATTCGAGGAGGGCGGGCGTGAAGTACGCTTGGGAAGGCATGGCCTGTGCTTCGACCAGGACCCTTCTGCCCCTTGCTACGGTGCGGCGAGGTCGGCGGCCACCGCGCCGCTGAGCGTCTGCAGCGACCGCGGATCGATCGCAAAGACCGCGGTGGGTGTGCCGGCGGATGCGTAGACGACGTCATGCCGGAGGAGGTCGCGATCGATGTACGCGGCCAGCGGGGTGGGGTGGCCGACGGGGGGGACACCACCGATCGCGAACCCTGTCGCCCGGCGGACCTCGTCCGCCGTGGCACGGTGCACGGCCTGGGCACCACAGACGCGGGCGAGTTTGACGAGGTCCACGCGGTTGGCCCCGGAGACGAGGACGAGGATCGGCCTGGTATCGGCAAGGAAGATGAGCGACTTCACGATCTGACCGACCGTGGTGCCGACGGCCGCGGCGGCCTCTGCGGCGGTGCGGGTGCTCTGCGGAAACTGGCGGATCTGCGGGAACACGCCCCGGGCGCGCAACGCCTCGGCGACACGGTCCTCAGCGGGAGGCACGGCCGCTACATCCGCAGGGTGCGGTGGGCGACCATCATGCAGGCTCCGTTGACGGCTACCAGCCCCGCCTGCTCCGCGCGCGATGCGGCCTCGTCATTCTCCGCGCCGGGCTGCATCCACACGACCTTGGCCCCGATCGCGATGGCGTCCTCGACGACGGCCGGCACCTCCTCCGACCGGCGGAAGATCTGCACGACGTCTACCTTCTCCGGGACCTCTCGCAGCGACGGATAGGACTTCTCGCCCAGGGCTTCTTTGATCGTAGGATTCACGGGGATGATGCGATACCCCGCGCGCTTCAGATAGCCGGCAATGTCGTGGCTCGGGCGGTCCGGATTGTTGGACAGTCCGACCACGGCAATGACCTTCGCGGTCTTGAGGATCTTTCGGATATCGTCCCAGGTCGGCTCCATCAGTCCTCCTTGTCACTCCGCCCGAGCAGCAACTCAAGCCTCGCCTTGTTGAAGCCGACGATGGCCTGCCCGTCGATCACGGTCACCGGCGTGGCGAAGAACCCCTGATCCTCGAGCCAGGTCATGGCCTGCTCGTCCTCGCTGACGTCTCGTTCGGCAAAGGCCACCCCGCGCGCGACCAGATACTCTTTCACTTTGCCGCAGAACAGACAGCCGGGCTGCGTGTAGATGACGATCGATTTCGCCGACGCTCCCACGGTTCCATGCCCATCTACTCAGACGGTCCCGTCCTTATTCCCCGTGGTGGCGCTCCCGCACATCGATGTGTCGCTCCCGGCAATCGCGCTCGAGGACCTCTCAGCGCTCGAGGTGCGCGGCCGCAGCCGCGTCGAGCCACCACGTCACGCGCCCGGATTCCGGGACGACGCCGGCGGCCGGGACATCATCGACCGCGGTGCCGGGCCGGAGCGCGCGCCGCACCACCTCAGCCTTCGTCGATCCCGCCACGACGAACGAGATCGACGCCGCCTGATTGATCAGCGGAAGCGTCATCGTCACCCGCTCCGGCGGATCGGCGGGCACCGTCGCCGCGACGACCCACCGTTCGCGCTCGCGCAGCGCAGGATGGTGAGGGAACAGCGACGCCACGTGTCCGTTGGCGGCCATGCCGAGCAGAAGCAGATCGAACCGGGGTGACCGCTCGTGGAAGTATCCGCGGATCTGCGACTCGTACTCGCGCGCCGCGTCTTCCGGATCGGCGTGATGCGTCGGAATAGTGTGCACGTTCCCAGGCGACATCGGAATGCGGTCGAGCAGGGCCAGGCGGGCCAACCGGTAGTTGCTGCGCGGGTCGTCGGAAGCGACGTAACGCTCGTCGCACCAGAAGACATCGACCTGGGACCAGGGCACCGTCCAGGCGAACCGCTCGGCGAGCAGTTCGTAGAGGCGGCGGGGCGTCCGGCCGCCGGTGAGGACGAGACTGCAGCGCGCGCCGCCGGCCACGGTTGTGCCGATCGTCTCAGCCAGCATTCCCGCCACGGCGAGGCTGAGCGAATCCAGGTCGGGCAGCACCCGCACCTCCCTCACGGCTGGTTGCGCTGAAACTCGTGTCCTCCGAACTGGTACCGCATCATCGCCAGCAGGCGGTCGGCGAACGCGTAGTCATCGCGCGAGCGCAGCCGCTGCTGGAGGGCGAGCGTGATCACCGGCGCCGCCACGTCCAGGTCGATGGCTTCCGCGACCGTCCAGCGCCCTTCGCCCGAATCCGCCACGTGAGGAACGATGGCGGCCAACTCCTGGTCGTCGGCCAGCGCGCGCGAAGTGAGATCGAGCAGCCAGGAGCGCACGACGCTGCCGTACCGCCAGATCTCGGCGACCTGGTGGAGATCGAGCCCGAACTCCCGCTTGCGCTTCATGATGGCGAAGCCTTCGGCCAGCGCCTGCATCATGCCGTATTCGATCCCGTTGTGGACCATCTTCACGAAATGCCCCGCGCCGTGCGGGCCGACGTGACCCCACCCGCGGTCCGGTCCCGGGGCGAGCGTCTCGAACACCGGCCGGAGGGTCTTCACCGTGTCGGGTTCGCCTCCGATCATCATGCTGTACCCCTCGGTCAACCCCCAGATGCCGCCGCTCGTGCCGACATCGACGAACCGCAGCCCGCGGCTGCGCAGCACCTCCGCCCGCCGCAGCGTGTCGCGGTAGTAGGAGTTGCCTCCGTCGATCACGGTGTCGCCCTCGGCCAGCAGCCCGCCCAGCGCCTCGAGCATGTCATCCACGGCGGCCCCGGCCGGGATCATGAGCCAGATCACGCGCGGCGGGCTGAGCTTCTCCACGAACTCCCGCGGGGACGTCACCCCCTCCCCTCCGAGCCCGAGGCGGAGGATGCGGTCGAGGCTCTCCCGGCGGCGGGCGTACCCCACGACCCGGTGCCCCCCGCGCAGCAGACGCTCCGCCATGTTCCCACCCATGCGCCCCAGCCCCACCATCGCCAGCTCCATCGCAAACGCCTCCAGAGAGTCAAAGATGCCGACGGCCCCGCCGCCTTAGGTGCGACGGGGCCGCCCTGTCAGTTGAGATCCACGTCGTCGTTACCGCGTCATACTCCCCATCTTCGCGCGGGCCCGGTCATACGATTCGGCGACCTTCGTCCAGTTCACGACGTTCCACCACGCTTTGAGGTAATCGGGCCGGCGGTTCTGATACTTCAGATAGTAGGCGTGCTCCCAGACGTCCACGCCGAGGATGGGTGTGAGTCCCTCCATGACGGGGCTGTCCTGGTTCGCCGTCGAGTAGACCTTCAGTTTCCCGCCGGCATCCATCGCCAGCCAGGCCCAGCCGGAGCCGAAGCGCGTCGTCCCGGCCTGATTCATCGCTTCCTTGAACTTCTCCACACCGCTCAGTTCGGCGTTGATCGCCTCGAGCAATTTGCCGGACGGATCCTTCGCGCCGCCGGGGGTCATCCACACCCAGAACAGACTGTGATTGAGATGGCCGCCCCCGTTGTTGCGCACGGCGGTCTGGATGTCCTGAGGAACCGAGGAGAGGTTGCGCAGCAGGTCCTCCAGCTCCTTCGCCTGCTGGTCGGCGTGCTTCTCCAGCGCCGCGTTGAGGTTGTTCACGTACGCGGCGTGGTGCTTCCCGTGATGGATCTCCATCGTCTGGGCGTCGATGTGCGGCTCGAGCGAATTGGTGGAATAGCCCAGGTCAGGCAGCTTGAATGGATAGGGCATGCAGGGTACCCTCCTTTGATCTCGTCTGTACTCCTGTGCGGACTGATTTCATTTCATCTCCACCCTCGACACCTGTCAAGCCTGCGGCGTCATCGGGACCGGGAACGGGGACCATGGAATAAGTGAAATCTACATGGTCCGTCAGGCCCGAACCAGCAGCGCGGCGGCCAGGATCCCGGCGGTAAGCGCCGCGGAGCTGAGGCACCACACGCACCAGGCCCGAAGTACGGCAAACTGGAGGTACGTGAGATACGCATAGAGGACGAGCGCCACCGCCGATCCGGCGAGCAGGACGGCCCAGAGCATCGGGACGCCGCGAACCACGAGTGGCGTGAGCGCCGCGGCGGTGAAGTACGCGACCCCCAGCGCACCGTTCGGGATGCCCAGCAACCTCCCGTACGGACTGCGGATGACCTTCGCGCATCCGTCCCCCAGACAGAGCACCGGCCCCAGTGTAACCTGCTTGTACCAGACGTAGGCGCTCACGGCCGCGCCCACGAGACCCAGAACGGTGACCAACACCATTTTCCCCTCATCCGTGGTAACGTCCGGAGGACCGGCCTCTCATCCTCCCGAAATCCCCGATACTCGCGGAGAGGAGGTCGCGGAGACGCGTGACCCCGTCCGAGGAACGTAAGATCGTCAGCGTGCTCTTCTGCGACCTCGTCGACTCCACGCCCCTGGCCGGGGCGCGCGATCCCGAAGACTGGCGCGCGGTCGTGGCGCGGTACTTCGCGGGCGCGCGTACCGCCGTCGAGCTGTACGGCGGTACGGTGGAGAAGTTCATCGGCGACGCGGTCATGGCCGTCTTCGGCCTCCCCTCGGCGCACGACAACGACCCCGAGCGGGCCGTGCGTGCCGCACTGGCGATCCGCGACGCGCCCCCGGTGTTGCCCGAGCTGCGCATCCGCATCGGGATCGCGACCGGTGAAGTGATCGCCGATCCCTCCGCGTCAGAAAAGGGAGAATTCCTGGTTACCGGCGAGGTGGTCA
>DATDEG010000104.1:0-11279 GCA_036523465.1 bacterium | reverse complement strand
GGTCCTTGACCTCCCGCCAGAGGTCCCGTAGGCTGAGATCGGTCAGTGGTCGCACACTGGCCATGGGCGTATCTCCTCCTTGGCTTGGTCGCCTTAGGTTTGGGAGAGGGATACGCCCTCCTCATTGGGGACCCTGTTTTTTACACAACCCACCGTACACTACCCCGTCGCCTCGGATGCGTTGACACGTCGTTCCCGCGCGGGTAGAATGGGCGTCGCGCATGAAAACCCTTCTTCCGGTAAACTACGAGCGAACGCGGCAGTGGCATGTCGTAGACGCGGACGGTCAGGTCCTCGGACGGCTCGCCACACGGATCGCGACGCTCTTGCGCGGCAAGCACAAGGCCGTCTTCACGCCCCATCTCGATGCGGGGGACGGCGTCGTCGTCATCAACGCCGCGAAGATCCGCGTCACCGGACGGAAGGCCGAGCGGGAGATGGTCTACCGGCACAGCGGGTACCCGGGCGGCCTCCGCGCCGATCGGTTGGGGGACCTTCTGCGCGGAAAGCCGGAGAAGGTCATCATGGACGCCGTGCGGGGGATGCTGCCCAAGACCTCGCTGGGCGACCGGATGATCCGGCGGCTGCGCATCTACCGGGAACACGAGCACAAGCACGAAGCGCAGACACGGCGCGGGGCACCGCGCGTTGAGGTGAGGTAACGGTGGCGGTACAGACGATCGGCAACGGAACCGGGCGGCGAAAGAACGCGGTGGCGCGCGTCCGCCTGCTTCCCGGAAGCGGCAAGATCATCGTGAACGGGAAGCCGGCGGAAGAGTACTTCCCACGGCTGGCGCTGCAGACCAGTCTCCGGCAGCCTCTCGAGGTCACCAACGCGGTGGGGCGGTACGACGTTGTCGCGACCGTCATCGGCGGCGGCGTGGCCGGCCAGGCCGGCGCGGTCCGCCACGGCATCGCCCGCGCGCTGTCCCAGAGCGATGAGACGATGCGGTCGCCGCTCCACAAGAACGGGCTCCTCACGCGCGACCCGCGCATGAAGGAGCGGAAGAAGTACGGGCGCAAGCGGGCCCGTAAGGGGTTCCAGTACTCGAAGCGCTAGCAGGTCAAGGACACTTTCCGGGCAAGTCATAAGTACGGGAGAGGTGCAGGAGGGCGGGATCCGTCGTGGACCCCGCCTTCCCGCGTTTTGTGCGGTCGGGACGCCGCTCCCCGCGGCGTCTACCGCGTTCCGCCGCCCGGGTATGCCAACAGTACCGGGGCGAGGCGGAACGTGCGATGCGCACCATCGGGGCTCTTCTCTTGGCCATCTTCATGTTCGCGGCCGTGCAGGCTGACGCGCGGCCGCGCACGCATCTCGTCCGCCCCGGAGAGACGCTCTATCGGATCGCGCTGCGCTACAGCATCACCGTCGCCGCGCTCATGGAGAGCAATGATCTTCGCTCCGATCGTATCCGTGCCGGTCAGATCCTGCGCCTTCCGTCTCCCGCCCCACCCCGGGACACTCCGCCGCCCGGTCTCCGCTCCGCGATCACCGCTCCCGCCGATGTCGCGCTGCCCGAGATCGGCGCAGACGTCGTCGCCCCCCGCCCGCTGCGGGTGCGCCGCGGTCCTAAGGGATATCACACGACCCTGGCCATCGTCGCGCGGGACACGCCGCTGCACATCTTGGGAATCGAGACCGGATGGATCCAGGTGGAGATGCCCGGCGGCAACGGCGGATGGATACGCGCCGGTGACCTACGCGCGGTTCCGGCGCCCGCACCTCCCCCGACCGGCGTCGCGCACGGCGCCGACATCGTGCGCGAGGCGATGCGATACTTCGGGACCCCATATGTCTGGGGAGGGGAATCGAGCCGCGGGGTGGACTGCTCCGGATTCGTCTACGTCGTCTTCAGCGGGCGCATGCCGCAGTTGAGCCGGCTGCGCTCATTCGACTACTTCGAGATGGGGGTGCCGGTCGGTCGCGCGGAGCTGCGTCCGGGCGATCTCGTATTCTTCACCACGTACGCGCCGGGCCCGTCCCATGTCGGGATCTATGCCGGGGAGGGCCGCTTCCTCCACGCCAGCTTCTCTGCGCGCCGGGTACTCGCCACCTCTCTGGACGACGCCTACTACTCGGCGCGCTATGTCGGGGCCCGGCGGCTGCTGGCCCCATAACGGCGGGAACGGGGAACAGCGGACAACCAACAGGGAACGGGACCCTGTTCTCTAAACAGGGTTCACAGGTCCGCGTCGATGGCGACCCCTGTCTCTCCAGCTCAACCCGCACGGCCCCGCCGCGTGCTCATCCTCGGCGCCGGCGGCCGCGACGTGCACAACTTCAACGTCTACTATCGGCCGCGGCCCCACTACCACGTCGTCGGGTTCACCGCGGCGCAGATCCCCGACATCGCCGACCGGGTCTATCCCCCTGAGCTTGCCGGCGAGCGCTATCCGCGGGGCATCCCGATCTATCGAGAAGACGAGATGGAGGCGCTCATCGTCCGCGAGCACGTCGATGAGATCACGTTTGCCTACAGCGATGTCAGCCACGAGCATGTCATGCATCTCGTCAGCCGGGCGCACGCGGCCGGGGCCAGCGCCACGCTGCTTGGTCCCGCGGACACGATGCTCACGTCGCGGCTTCCTGTGGTGAGCGTGTGCGCCGTGCGAACCGGCGCGGGGAAGAGCCAGACGACGCGGCGGGTGGCCGAGATCCTCAAGCGGCGAACCGCCCGGGTCGCTGTCATCCGGCATCCCATGGCCTACGGGGACTTCCTCCGGCAGCGCGCCCAGCGTTTTGCCACGATGGACGATCTCGATCGCTACCAGACGACGATCGAGGAGCGCGAGGAATACGAACCGCACATCCAGCGGGGGACCATCGTCTATGCCGGCGTCGATTACCTCGACGTCATGCACCTCGCCGAGGAGGACGCCGAGGTCATCGTGTGGGACGGCGGGAACAACGACTTCCCGTTCTTCCGACCTGATCTCCACCTGGTCGTCCTCGATCCGCACCGCGCCGGACACGAGCTACGATACCATCCCGGCGAGACGAACCTGCGCATGGCCGACGTCCTCATCATCAACAAGGTGGATACCGCCCCGCCCGGGACAGTCGCCGCGCTCCGCGCCTCGGCCGGCACGGTGAACCCGCGCGCCACGATCGTCGAGGCGGCCTCGCCCGTCCATGTCGATGAGCCGTCGCAGCTGGCCGGCCGGTCGGCCCTCGTCGTGGAGGACGGCCCCACGCTGACGCACGGCGGGATGGCCTTCGGCGCGGCGACGCTCGCCGCCCGGCGGTATGGAGCGCGGGAGATCGTCGATCCGCGGCCCCATGCCGTGGGCAGCATCCGCGACGTCTTCCGCGCCTATCCGCATCTCGGCCCGGTCCTCCCGGCGATGGGCTACGGTGACGACCAGGTCCGCGAGCTCCGGGAGACGATCGAGGCGGCCGGCGCCGATGTCGTTGTGATCGGGACGCCGGTGGATCTCCGCCGGCTGATGGCGTTGCGCACACCCGCCGTGCGCGTGCACTATGAGCTGGAGGAACGCACCCGCCCGAATCTGGAAGACATCGTCGGCACGTGGTGGGACAGTACCACAGGACGGTGACAGATGCGCGGACGTGATCTCGTGTCCATCGATGATCTCAGCGCCGAAGAGCTGAGTGAAGTACTCGATCGCGCGGCGGCCCTCAAGGAGCGGCAGCGGGCCGGCGAGGCGACACCGGTGTTGGCCGGCAAGACGTTGGCCATGATCTTCGAGAAGCCGTCGCTGCGCACCCGCGTCACCTTCGAGGTCGGGATGCGCCAGTTGGGCGGGGGCGCGGTGAACCTCGCCCCGGCGGACATCCAGCTCGGTGTCCGCGAGAGCGTGCCCGACGTCGCCCGCAACCTCTCCCGGTGGGTCGACGGCATCATGGCCCGCACGTTCGCCCATCAGACGGTCGTCGATCTCGCCGCGGCGGCGTCGGTTCCCGTGATCAACGGGCTCTCCGACTGGGAGCATCCCTGTCAGACGCTGGCCGATCTCCTCACGGTGCGCGAGCATCTCGACCGCCTCGACGGCGCCCGGATCGCCTGGGTCGGTGACGGGAACAACGTCCTGCACTCCCTCCTCCTTGCGGCCGGCAAACTCGGGATCTCCGTCGCGGCGGCGACCCCGGCGGGCTATGCGCCAGCCGCGGACGTCGTCCGGCGTGCCCAGGCCCTCGCCTCCCGTACGGGGGCGACGATCACGCTGATGACTGATCCGATGGAGGCCGTACGCGGGGCCGACATCATCTACACTGATGTCTGGGTGAGCATGGGCCAGGAAGCGGAGCGCGGGCAGCGGCTGCGCGACTTCGCCGGATATCAGCTGAACGCCGCGCTCCTCCGGGCCGCGGAGGGGAGGGCCAAGGTCATGCACTGCCTGCCCGCCCACCGGGGCGAAGAGATCACCGACGAGGTCCTGGACGGTCCGTCCTCCATCGTGCTGGATCAGGCGGAGAACCGTCTGCACGCACAGAAGGGGCTGCTTGGCCTGATCCTATAGATACGGATAGATACGGAGCCCGATGACCCTTCCGATCCGGCTGCTCGACATCCTGGACATCCTCATCGTCAGCGTCTTGATCTATCAGCTCCTCCTGCTCATCCGCGGCACGCGCGCCGTGCAGCTCGTCACGGGTCTGTTCGTGCTGTTCGGCGTCTACGCCCTGAGCCGGTACCTCGGTCTGGCCACCCTCCAGTATCTGCTCGAGTACGTGGGACTGGTGATCCCCATCGCGCTCCTCGTGATCTTCCAGCCTGAGCTGCGCCGCATGCTGGAGCAGCTCGGGCGCGGCGGCGTGCTGGTGAGCGGATTCACGCCGCATGGATTGGGCCGCGAGGAGGCCATCCGCCTGATCAACGACGTCTCCCGCTCGGCGCGCGTGCTCGGTCTCCGGAAGATCGGCGCGCTCATCGTCCTCGAGCGGCAGACCGGGCTCGCCGACTTCATCGAGACCGGCATCAAGGTGGACGGCGTCGTGAGCGTGCAGCTGCTCATCAACCTCTTCTTTCCAAACTCGCCGATGCACGACGGCGCCGCCGTGATCCGCGGCAACCGCGTCATGGCCGCGGGCTGCCTCCTGCCGCTGAGTGAGCATCCGGCGCTCAGCCGCACGCTGGGCACACGCCACCGCGCCGGATTGGGCATCTCCGAGCAGACGGACGCCGTGGCCGTCATCGTCTCCGAAGAGACCGGTACGATCTCGGTGGCCCGCGACGGGGAGCTCACCCGCGGGCTCTCCGAGGAAGAGCTGAAGGCGATGTTGCTCGAGCTCCTCACCCCAGAGCTCTCCCGCGCGCCGTCGCGCTGGCGGTTGAGGCGGCCGGCTCGGGCATGAGGCGCTTCCGGTTCCTCAACGAGCAGACCGCGCTCTTCCTGCTCTCGCTGTTCATCAGCTTCACGCTCTGGTCGTATGTCACCGTCGAGCGCAATCCGCGGGTCGAGCAGTCGACAACCAAGCTGGCCGCGGTGCTGCCGGTCATCGCCGGCGAGCCGGCCTACGGCTATTCGCTGCTGGGCATCCGGGTCACCCCCCAGACCGTGGCCATCGCCGGTGATCCGAAGACGCTGGGAGAGGTCCAGAGCGTGTGGACCGAGACAGTGAACATCTCCGGCGCGACACGCGACTTCGTTCAGGAAGTCGCGGTCGTGGCCCCCAGCGGTGTCCGTGGGGGAGGGCGCGTCCGCGTCGCCGTGCAGATCGCGCCGGCGATCGCGGTGACGACGGTGCGTGGGATCCGGGTCGAGCCGCCCGAGGTCGGCCCGGGACTCGTCGTGGACCTCGAGCCGGCAATGGTCCAGGTGCAGGTTCAGGGTCCGGTGACGCTCGTCAACCGTCTGCGCGCCTCGGACTTCTCCGCCCGGCTCGACGGGGGGCCCGAGGAGGAAGGGCGCCGGAAAGCTCAAGTACGCGTACAAGCGCCGTCGCAGGTCGAGGTGCTCAGTATCGTGCCGTCCGCCGTCGTGATCATCGTGCGCAAGGGAGGATAGATGCGCCTGTTCGGGACCGACGGCGTCCGCGGGGTGGCCAACGAGGATCTGTCTCCGGAGCTCGTCTTTCGTCTCGGCCGCGCGGCCGCGCATGTCCTCTCCGTGGACGGTGCGCGCTTTTTGATCGGCCGGGACACACGTCTGTCCGGTCCGATGCTGGAGGCCGCACTCGTCGCGGCGATCTGCTCCACGGGAGGGGCCGCCATCCGCGCGGGCGTCGTCCCGACGCCCGCCGTCGCCTACCTGTCGCGCACCGCCGATGCGGTCGGAGTCGCCATCTCGGCGTCGCACAATCCGGTCGAAGACAACGGGCTGAAGTTCTTCGGCGCGGATGGGTTCAAGCTGCCCGACGCGGTGGAAGAGGCGATCGAGCAGGCCCTGTCACGGAGTGACCTTCGGCGCCCGACGGGGGTGGGCGTCGGGCCGGTCGAGGAGCTCCCCGATGCCGCGGAGCGGTACGTCGAGTACATCGCCGATCTCGCGGAGACCTCTGCGGCGGGGTTGCGGGTCGTCGTGGACTGCGCGTACGGTGCGGCAACGAGCGTCGCGGCGATGCTCTGGGAGCGATTGGGTGCGACCATCATCGCCATCAACGACACGCCGGACGGGGCGCGCATCAACGTCGGGTGCGGCTCGACGTCCCCCGACGTCGTTGCCCAGGCCGTCCTGGAGCAGGGGGCCGACATCGGATTCGCGCACGATGGCGATGCCGACCGAGTCATCGCCGTCGATGAAACGGGCCAGGTCGTCGACGGGGACGCCATCATGGGGCTATGCGCGATGCGCCTCCAGGCGGAGGGACGGCTTCCGGGCGACGTCGTCGTCGCGACCGTGATGTCGAACCTGGGTCTGGAGCTGGCGCTCCGCGCCCGCGGGATCCGGCTCGAGCGCACACGCGTGGGTGATCGCTATGTGCTGGAGCGGATGCGGGAGCTTGGCGCCAGGCTCGGTGGAGAGCAGAGCGGGCACGTCATCTTCCTCGACCACGCGACGACCGGCGACGGACTCGTCACGGCCGTGCAGGTTGCCAACGTCATGCTGGGGACCGACCGGCGGCTGTCCGAGCTGGCGGCGCCGATCGGCCGCTATCCGCAGGTCCTCAAGAATGTCCGGATCACCGCCCGCGACGGCGTCCTCGACCACCCTGCCATGCGTGCGGCGGTCGCCGATGCGCAACGCCGTCTGGCTGACCGCGGCCGGATCCTCGTGCGCCTGTCCGGCACGGAGCCGGTCGTCCGCGTCATGGTCGAAGCGGAGGATGCCACGCAGGCGGAGGCGCTGGCGTCCGAGATCATCGACATCATCGTCCGGACAGTGGGCGCCCCGCCCACGTGACGGCACCGCTACGGCTGCTCGGGGTCCGCGTGGACCCGGTCTCGATGGATGAGACCGTTGAGCGCATCCGAGACCGGCTTCGAGGGGGCCCAGCGGGCTACGTCGTCACCTTGAACGCCGTGATGCTGGGACGAGCGGCCAAAGATGCGGAGTTCTGCCGCATCGTGAACGGGGCCGTCGTGGTGACGGCCGACGGTATGGGGACGTTGCTGGCCGCCCGCATCCTGGGCATGCGGATCCCCGAGCGCGTCGCCGGAGTGGACCTTGCCGACCGGCTCTGTGCCCTGTGCGCTGCTGAAGGTTTCCGGGTGTTCCTCTTCGGTGCTACAGACGGCGTGGCGGATCTGGCCGCCCGGCACCTCAGCTCCCGCCATTCCGGCCTAGCCCTCGTGGGGACCCGGCACGGGTTCGGAACAACCGACGACGGGTTGGTGGCCGATGCGATCCGGCGCGCCGGCGCGGATCTGCTGCTGGTCGGCCTCGGTTCCCCCCGTCAGGAAGTCTGGATAGACCAGTGGCTCCCGCGGACAGGGGCGCGGATCGGCATCGGGGTCGGCGGGACCTTAGACGTCTTCGCGGGGCGCGTTCCATTAGCCCCAAACTGGATGCGCGCCGCAGGCATCGAGTGGCTCTACCGGCTCATCCGCGAACCGCGGCGCTGGCGGACGGCCGCGGCGCTGCCGGCGGTCATGTGGATGGCGATCCGGGAACGCCTTCGAACGAACGGGGAATCTCGGTCTTCTGATGGATACTAACGGCGCCGGGGAGAGGGTACAATCCGAATGACAGAAAGGAGGTGAGGTGCCGGAAGGAAACGGTGCCAAAGCGCCAGGCCCCTCGAGACGCCTCGAGGGGTGACGAGGGAGGGGAACTCGGAGACCGCCAGCGGATGTGTTGCGCGGGCGGTCCGATCGGCGGGTGACCCTAGGCCCAGTTCCGGGCCTGCACCGACCCCGGTGCCAGCCGGGGCAAAGGCGGCTCACAAACTCCGGAGGCAACTCCGGTCCAGAAGGCCGCCGGGAACGCCGTCGCGGGAGCGCGTGAACCTCCCGTGCGGTGCATCAGCTATCACACGAGCCGATCCATCTATTCTTGTCGCTCCACGGAGCGGAAGGGACGTGTAGGCCTATGTGCGGGATCATGGGGTATATCGGCCGGCGTGACGCGCTGCCGATCCTGCTCGACGGGTTGAGGCGGCTGGAGTACCGGGGGTACGACTCCGCCGGCGTCGCGGTGTTTGGGGACGGCCGCATCGAAGTCCGCAAGACCGCGGGCAAGTTGTCGCGCCTGGAGGAAGTGACGGCGAAGACGCACCTCAGGGGCACGATCGGTATTGGCCATACGCGGTGGGCGACACACGGCGTGCCCACCGATGCGAACGCCCATCCGCACGCCGACTGTACGGGACACGTGGTCGTCATCCACAACGGGATCATCGAGAACTTCTTCGCGCTGAAGGAGCAGCTGATTGCCCGGGGACACATCTTCCAGTCGGACACGGACACAGAGGTTCTCGCTCACTTGATCGAGGAAGAACTCGGGGCTGGAGGGGAACGGGGAACAGGGAACGGGGAACAGCGGCCCACCAGGTCCCTGGAAGAGGCGGTGCGCCGGGCGGTGGGGCAGGCGCGCGGGGCGTACGCCATCGTCGTGATGTCCTCCGATCAACCCGACCGCATCGTCGCCGTCCGCCAGATCAGCCCCCTTATCGTCGGCCTCGGTGAAGGCGAGACGCTCCTGGCCAGCGACATCCCGGCGCTGCTCTCGCATACCCGAGACGTCCTGATCATCGAGGACGGGGAGATGGCCGTGCTCACCTCCGCAGGTGCCACCCTGCAGCGGCTCGACGGGACGGCGGTGCGCAAGCTGCCGATCCGTGTCACCTGGAATGCGGAGATGGCAGAAAAGGCGGGCTACCCGCACTTCATGATCAAGGAGATCCACGAGCAGCCGCAGGCCCTGCAGGACACGATGATGGGGCGGCTGGACACAGAGGGGCAGGTCGAGCTGGACGGCGTACGCTACACGACCGAGCAGGTCCGCGCTCTTTCCCAAATCTGGATCACGGCCTGCGGCACCGCGTACCACGCCGGACTCGTCGGGCGACGATACCTCGAGTACTGGGCGCGGATCCCGGCCGAGCCGGACCTCGCGTCGGAGCTGCGCTACCGCGATCCGCTCATCGGACGTCAGACCCTGGCCGTGGCGATCAGCCAGTCGGGCGAGACCGCCGATACGCTGGCCGCCGCCCGGGAAGCCCGCGGGCGCGGAGCCCGCGTCCTGGCCATCACCAACGTCGTGGGCAGCACACTCGCCCGTGAGGCCGATGACGTCCTCTACACTCGGGCCGGTCCGGAGATCGCCGTCGCCAGCAGCAAGGCGTACCTGACGATGCTCATCGGACTGCAGATGCTGGCCCTCGACCTGGCCCTGCGCCGGGGAATCATGACCCCGGCCGTGGCCGCGGCCATCATCCAGGAGATGAAGATGCTGCCGGCCAAGGCGGCGGACGTACTCCGGCGGGAGGATCAGATGCGCGTGCTGGCCGACCGCCTTGCCCCCCACGAGCACGTCTTCTTCATCGGACGCGGGCTGGACTACGCGGCGGCGATGGAGGGCTCGCTGAAGCTCAAAGAGATCTCCTACGTGCACTCCGAGGCGATTGCCGCCGGAGAGCTGAAGCACGGCACCCTGGCGCTGATCAGCCGCGGGACGCCGGTCTTCGCTCTGGCCACGCAGCGGCACGTCTACGAGAAGACCCTCTCCAACATCCAGGAGGTAAAGGCGCGTGGCGGCGAGGTGATCGCCGTCGCGTACGAGAACGACGCTGAGATCGGGCGCCACGCCGACGTCGTCATCCGCATCCCGCCGACCGACGACGCGCTCGCGCCGGTCCTGGCCATCATCCCCCTGCAGCTCTTCGCCTACCACGTCGCGCGGGTCCGCGGGAATGACATCGATCAGCCGCGAAACCTGGCGAAGAGCGTCACCGTTGAGTAGGAGGGTCTGATGGTCGATGCGGAGTTGTTGAAGATCCTCGCCTGTCCCGTGGACAAGGCGCCCGTGGAGCTCATCGGCGACCGGCTGGTCTGTACCCGGTGCGGCCGCCGCTATCCGATCCGCGACGGGATCCCCGTGATGCTGGCGGACGAGGCAGAGCCTCCCGCATAGCACGCGGAGGGCTGCCCGCGGAGGGGGTTGCAGGGGGACGCTGCGCATGCGTCCCCCTTCGTATTTGCCCCGCGGCCGCTCATCGTGTTTCTGCCGCCCGGTGTGACATCATTTAACAAAATTGCCACATCGAAAAAGGCAAGGACTGCATGACCCACCTGCAGAACACCGCGACTCGGGGCACGGGTGCAGTCACCACATCTCACGGGAGGGCACAGATGAAGCGACTGATCATCGGATTGCTGGTCTTGTCGTTGTTGGCGTTGTTCGGTCCGACCGCCCTGCTGGCGGCCGGCGACGATCTGCCGGGTGGCGCCTCGCGGGTCATCTACATCGCCGGCGACGATCTGCCGGGCGGGAGTTAGCCAGAAGTAGGCCGTCATGCGGTGAACCGCTGTGGCTGGTTCCGTGCCCCAAAGACGGCTGGAGGAGGACTCGGAAACCCGATTCGATAAACAGTACCACTAAACCAGCACACTGTGTTTCCGTCCGGCCACCGGTTGAGGGGGAAGGGAATGTCGCTCGGGCAACGCATCCGCCAACTCCGGCAGACCCGCGGGCTCACGCAATCTCAGTTGGGCGGCGCGGACCTCTCCAAGAGCTTCATCAGCCTGCTCGAGAAGGACCGCACGCAGCCATCGCTGGAGACCATCGTCCTGCTCGCCAGACGCCTCGAGACGTCGGTCGATGCTCTTCTGGGTCAGAACGATCATCTTCCCGACATGGTCGGGGAAGGGCTGCTCGCGCTGGCCCGCGACGCAGAGCGCAGCGGCGATCATCTTGAGAGTGCTCGTCTGCTGGAT